>CAZRFC010000305.1:0-5419 GCA_964598975.1 uncultured Mycobacterium sp.
GAGGTAACCCCGGACGACGCGACGACCTATGTCAAGCGCACGTCCACTGGTACCAAGATCGACGATTACAACTGCGAGTCATCCTCCACGGCAGGGATCGGGGCTAGCGACACGATTACGCTAGTCGCGATCGGCGTACGGGCCGGGGCGACCAGCAACACTTCCACGAACCGTGGTGGCGTTCTGCGGGTCAAGGGCCCCGCCGGGACGCTCTCGGAGTCGGGCACGATCGACTGGTCGCTCAACGGCTGGTTCACACACCGCGACGGGACTCCCAAGAACTACCAGCACACAGCCTACGTCAACCCTGACGACTCGGCCGCGTGGACCCCGTCAGACCTCGATGGAATGCAGATTGGGTTCAAAAACGCCCAGTCGAGCGCGAACGAGATCCGCGTTACGACGGTGTGGGCGCTCGTGGAATATGTGCCCGACACCGGCACAGAGCTAACCCCATCGCCGCAGACAATCCCGATCGCCACACCGGCACCGACGGTCAGCAAAACGTACGCACTCGCGCCGTCGCCACAAACTATCCCGATCGCTATGCCCGCGCCGGCTGTCAGCCGTACCTACGCACTCGCGCCGAGCCCGGTCACGGTGCCGATCGCTACGCCGGCACCGGCACTGTCATTTGGCGCGATCAGCGTGACCCCGTCACCAATCGCAATACCGCTGGCGTTCCCGGCACCGGCTGTCAGCCGTACGTACGCACTGGCCCCGTCGCCGCAGACGATCACGATCGCCACGCCGGCGCCGACGGTCAGCAAAACGTACGCACTCGCACCGTCTTCCGTCACTGTGCCGATCGTTACGCCGGCACCGACAATCACGCTCGGCGCTATCTCCGTCACGCCGTCGCCGCAGACCGTACCGATCGCTACGCCGGCACCGACGATCACGCGAACGTATGCGCTTGCCCCGTCGCCGCAGACTGTGCCGATTGCCATACCCGCACCGACGATCGCACGAACGTATGCGCTGTCCCCGTCACCTATCGCCGTGCCGCTCGCGCTGCCGGCTCCGACGATCACGCAGACCGGTGCGGACATCGACCTAGCACCTGCGCCCGTCACGGTGCCGATCGCCACACCGGCACCGAGCATCGGCCTGGCCTACGCACTCACGCCGAGCCCGCAGGCTGTGCCGCTGGTACTCCCGGCACCGGCCATCACGCAGACCCTCGCACTTGCACCGGTGCCCGTTGCGATCCAGCTGGCGCTGCCGGCACCTGCCATCAGCCTCGCGCTCGCTGTGGCGCCAGACCCCGTGCCCGTCCCGCTGGTGCTCCCGGCGCCGGCCATCACGCAGACCGGCGCGCTGAGCCTGACTCCAGATCCCGTCGTCGTGTTGCTGGTACTCCCTGCGCCAACACTCAGCGGCCTTACCCCCGTCGTGCCGGTCGTCGTCGTGCGCGGTGGTGGCCCGACGCGGCAGACGCAGCGTTTGCGTCAGCCCGTCGAGCAGGAGTTCGAGCGGCTGCTGCGCACGATCTGGCTCACGCCAGGCGTGCTCGTCGTCGACCTGAGCACCGAGCGCCGGGCGTACTATGATCGCGAGACGGAGGACCTGATCGCGATGGGCGTTCTGTGAAACTACCGATCGACAAGTTCCGCCGTGCGCTCGCGCCCGTGCTCGCGGGCCTCATCGAGGCTGCGACTGAGCGCGCCATCAGCGCGGCACGGTCGGTTGGCCTGCGATTCGACGAGGCCGCGGTGGGCCGTGCCGTTGCCGCGATGGCCCCGGCCTACACAGCGGCGTGGCTCGACGAGGTAGCGAAAACGACGGTCGAGCGGATCGCTGCAGCGACACTCGCCTACGAGGCCGGCGAGATCAGCGCTGACGAGGTGGCCATGCGTGTCGCGCTCGTGTTCGACCCCGCCCGCGCCGAGCTCATGGGCGTGACCGAGACGACGCGGCTGTTCGCCGTGCTCAACGAGGTCATATACAACGCGGCCGGCGTGGAGTTGCAGCGGTTCGACACGGTGCGAGACTTTGCGGTATGCGAGGAGTGCGAGGGATACGATGGCAATGTCTACGCGGTCGATGATCCCGACGCGCCCGAGATCCCAGTGCACGGGCGCTGCCGCTGTTTCTGGGCACCCGTCGCCGCGGACATCGCGATCGAGGCCGCATGATCTGCCCGCTGTGCAAGTGCCGCGAGGATGGGGACTGGATCGAGTGGCACCGCCGCGCGTTCGGCAAGGCGTGCTGTAGGATGTGCTTGTTCAGGGAGCGCGACAATGCCCGTCAAAGCGATCAAGCCCAAAGGGTTCGAGGTCCCGAAGCTCAGCGTGCTCCAGGCCGAGCTTGAACGGTTCGCCCGTGCAACGACCGACGACATCAAGCGCTACCCGCCGTGGCGCCCGTGGTCCAGCACGCCGCCGCGCACCGGGCGCCGCGCTGGCGGCAGGCGCACAGGTGACCTCGGGCGCTCGTGGCAGTACAAGGTATCGCTTGGCGGGGACTCAGGTTACGTCGAGGTAGCGTCAGACGAGGGCCGCCTCGAGCGGCCGTATGCGCGCTACGTGCAGGGCAAGCGCCAGACCGCGGTCATGTCCGGCCGCGGCTGGAAGACCATCGACGAGGTAGCCGAGCGCAGGCGTGCAGAGTTCGCCGAGCGGTGCCGCGAGTGGGCCGTGGTCCTGGTCAAAAAGGCATAGTGTACAATCGCGCCATGAGCGAGGACGCCGCAACCTACGACGCCAAGTGCGAGGACGCTTTGCCTATGGGCGTCGCGATGTCCCCGCCGTCAGCCGTCACCTGGGACGAGGCTGACGCCATCGATGCAGCGGCGGAGCAGGCGCACGAAGCGGCCGAATTGTTCAGCCGCTACATGTCGATCACCAGCGCGATCATGGCGCGGCCAGAGATGGACGCTGCTGAGCGGGCGCGGCTGGTGCAGGACGCAGCGGCCGGGTTTGCGCAGCGCATCACCGCGCAACGCGAGGCCGAGGATACGCGGGCCGTCCGCCCAGGGCGGCTGGCCCGACTACTCGGCGCCAAGGTCACCAACTCGGAGGGCCTCGGCCCCGACGATTACGCCGTGGTGGGTGACCCCGACAAACCGAGCACATGGCAACTCCGCATCGACGATGCCGAGCACATCTCGGGCGCGATCCAGGCGCTCTCCCCCGCGGGCTTCCGCGGGCAACAGGTCAGGCTCGACTCGGGCACGCGCACCGGCGCCATCCGCAAGATCCGCGCCGCGATCAACAAACTGCCCGACGATGCCCGCGGCAACCTGCCCGACCGGCTCGATGCGCTCAAGTCCATCGACGAGCCGAGCCTGCCGTCGCAGATCGTGTTGCTCCCAGGCGACGAGCCGGGCACCTACTCCCGCGTCGCCATGTGGGCGTCGAACAACTTCCGCGACCGCGCCGGCGAGATCTTCTCGGCCGATGCCATGCGCGCGGCGGTCGATCGGTTCAACGCGCGCGCGGGCGTCAAGGGCGCCGCGAACATCTGGCACGTCGGGCACCCGAAATGGGGGTTCGCGCCCGAGCAGCGCGGCATCTCGGACTGGGCGCACCTGGAGCACGCGGCCTACGCCGACGGGTTCCTGTTCGTGGAGGGCCCGGTCACCGACCAGCGCGCAGCGGCGTACATCGCCGAGTGGGCGAAGTCCACCGAGCTTGGCACATCGATCGAGTACAGCTATCGCCCCGATAGCCTCGCTGAGGGCGGTGTGTATAGTGATTATGACTTTGACAGGGTCACGGTCTGCCCCGCGGCCTACGCGGTCAACCCGTTTAACCCGGTCATGACAGGCACAAGGGGGAACGACATGCCGTTTGAAAACGAGCAGATCCGCTCGGCCATCGAGGCCATCTGGGGCGCGGATTTCGTGCGCGAGCAGGAGGAGGCCGCCCGCAAGCAGCTTGCCGAGAACTCGGCGCGCGGCATGGACAGCAAGGCGATCGATATCTCACTGCCGCCCGCAGTAATCCGTTTCGTGGTCGATGAGGCCAAGAGCGATGACGTTTCGGTAGCGGACGCCACGCCTGCGACGACAGTCGCGGACGGGGGCGCCACGACTGGGGAGGCTACCGAAGCCCCGCAGTGGTTCCGTGACTACGTCGCCGCGCAGGACGCGCGGCAGGCTGAGCGTGACGCCGAGATCAAGGCGCTGCGCGAGGCCCAGGAGACATCGACCGGCGCGGCGGGGATCCTCGGGCGCTCGGTCCAGTACGGCGGCGCCGATGACACCAAGGCCCGCGCGATCGCCGAGCTCCACGCCACCGGCAAAGCCGGCGGCGTGCTCGGCGAGGACTGGGGCATCGTCAACGATATCGCCAACGACCTGTTCGGCGGCAGCAAGGCGCAGACACCGGCAGGCGCGTAGAGGCGCCGCGGTTAGTGGGGGAAACCGATGAATCAGCAGGAAGTTGAGGCCGCCGTCCGGGCTGCGATGGCCGTGGTTAACGGCAACCTTATGCAGGGTGCCAAGCACGATACGGGTGGGACGCCCGTCACCACGGGTTTTGCGCACGGTGACCAGGGACTCTGGTCGCTCTGTGGCGGGAACCAGCGGATCTGGTCGCTCATGGTCGGGATCGACTCGCTCGCGACGCGGCTACCCGCGTTCGCATCGACCGAGTCCAACCCGATCCAGTCGTATATGACCGGCGTCCAGACCTACTCGGGCTCGGAGCCGACCACCAACTGCGGCGACGCGCCGACAGCCGGGCTCATGAAGGGCGGCGCGATCGTCAGGCAGTTTGGCAAATACAAGCGGCAGACCCCGGAGTTGGAGCTCAACCGGCTCGGTCAGCGCGTCAACCGCGGCGACCCGCTGGACCTGTTCCTTCAGAACGGCGTCGCGGGCAATGACCTGGGCGACACGCTCACGCCGGCGTTCCCGATGGCGGGCGACCGCAATGCGGTGCTCGTCAACGAGATCGCCAAGCGGTTCTACGAGTTGCAGGTGTCATTCATCCGGCTCCTGGCCGGGCAGATCTACACCGGCAACCCGTCGAACAACGTGCCGCTGTTGGCGTACCCGAACAACGCGTACGGCGAGTTCTCGGGTCTGCAGGCCACGGTCAACACCGGCTACCGCGACGCCCTTACCGGCGTGGCCCTACCGAGCCTGGACAGCGATGTCAAGGATTTCGGGAACAACCGGATCGACCAGAGCGGCACGCTGTTCGTGCAGTACCTCACGGCCATGTGGCGCTACCTCAACATCAAGGCGACCCAGCAGGGGATCGACATGGTGGAGTGGGCGTTCGTCATGCGGCCCGAGGCATTCTGGGCGGCGGCGGACGTGTGGCCCTGCGCATACAACACCGTCAACTGCACCTCGGCGGCAGCGTCCGGCTCGACGGTGTTCGTGGACGGAGCGTCGCAGAAGCAGTTCACCAACGACATGCTCAACGGGCGCTATCTCATGATCGACGGGCAGCGGATCCCGGTC
>CAZRFC010000306.1:0-5339 GCA_964598975.1 uncultured Mycobacterium sp.
CTGCGTATAGCTGAAAAGTCTCTTTTTGTCGCCGTATTCCTACTTCAGCGGTGACGCTTATCACTGCTCAATACTTTGCTGGACGGTTAATGACGCGGCTACCATTACGTGGTCACCGCCTGCACGGCAGTGACAGACGAGAAACGAAACGAAACAGGAGTTATTTCCGTGAAGTGGAAGATCGCGACCGCCTCTGTCCTCGCCGCTGCAGTCATGTCGGCCCCGGTGGCAGCTGCCGCCCCCGGCAACAGCAACGCGAACGGCAACAGCGCAGGTCCGCGTAACACCATCGGTAAGACCATTTCGGAAATCGCGAAGAACGGTGGCGGATCCGCCGGCGTCCTCGGCGCGCTGGTCAACTTCAAGCCCAACAACAAGGGCTTGGCCAAGGCGCTGCAAAACGCCCTGAAGCCCAAGCCGGAGCCGACGCCCACGCCGACCCCGACGCCGGTCGCGTAATCAGACCTCCGACGAAGCTCCCCACCCCAGGGTGGGGGGCTTCGTTCGTTTATTCGGACCCTGGCGCCTGAGCCGTCCATACCGCACTGCAGGCCGAAGTCGTCTTTCGTCCGCTGAAGTCGAGGGCATAACATCGGCAGCGTGTCCCGCCCGCTGCACATCCTGAACTACAGCAGCAACGCCGCAACCCGCGAACAGGTCCGGCTGGCGCTGGGCACCCGGATCCACCCGGAACTGCCAGAGCTGACCTACACCGACGTCGCCACCGGGCCGATGGTCATCTCGCTGATGGACCGCGGCGGCTTCGATCTGGTGATCCTCGATGGGGAATCGTCGCCGTTCGGCGGCCTGGGGATCGCCAAACAACTCAAGGACGAGATCTCCGACTGCCCCCCGGTTCTGGTCCTCACCGGCCGCGCCGACGACGCCTGGCTGGCCAATTGGTCGCGGGCCGAAGCCGCCGTCGCCCACCCGATCGACCCGATCGCGCTCGGGCACGCGGTCGTCGGCCTGTTGCGCTCCACCCTCCAATAAGCCCCGCTAGGCTGTGGGTGAGATCACATCCACATAGGTGAGGAGTGCCATCGGCATGAGCCTCTACACCCCGATCCTGGTGTTGGCGGCCATAGCGGCGGTCTTCGCGGTGGTGTCGGTGGTGGTCGCCGTCGTGGTCGGGCCACGCCGGTACAACCGTGCCAAACTGGCCGCCTACGAGTGTGGAATCGAACCGGTCGCGGGTGAGCAGCTGGGTCAGCGATTCCCGGTCAAGTACTACCTGACCGCCATGCTGTTCATCGTCTTCGACATCGAGATCGTCTTCCTCTACCCGTGGGCCGTGTCGTTCGATCGACTGGGCACCTTCGCACTGGTGGAGATGGTGATCTTCATGGCGACGGTGTTCGTCGCCTACGCGTACGTGTGGCGGCGGGGTGGGCTTGAATGGGACTAGCACCGTGGGACTAGAGGAATCGCTACCGGGCGGCATCCTGCTGTCCACGGTGGAGAAGGTCGCCGGGTTCGTCCGGTCCGGGTCGCTGTGGCCCGCGACGTTCGGATTGGCTTGCTGCGCAATCGAAATGATGGCGACCGCAGGCCCGCGTTTCGACATCGCCCGGTTCGGCATGGAACGGTTCTCGGCCACTCCGCGTCAAGCGGACCTGATGATCGTAGCGGGCCGGGTCAGCCAGAAGATGGCCCCGGTGCTGCGGCAGGTTTACGACCAGATGGCCGAACCCAAATGGGTGCTGGCCATGGGCGTGTGTGCCTCCAGTGGCGGGATGTTCAACAATTACGCGATCGTCCAGGGCGTGGATCACGTGGTGCCGGTGGACATCTACCTGCCCGGCTGCCCGCCGCGGCCGGAGATGCTGCTCAACGCCATCCTGGCACTGCACGCGAAAATCGCCGAAATGCCGCTGGGTGTGAACCGTGCCGCAGCCGTGGCCGCCGCCGAGCAGGCCGCGCTGGCGGCCAAGCCCACCATCGAACTCAAGGGCCTGCTGCGGTGAGCGACTCGGAACAGCGCCCCGCAGACCGTCGCTCTGGAGCGACGCTCGGCGGTGAGCAGATCGGCGTGCGCCGCGGCATGTTCGGCAGCGCCGGCACCGGCGATACCTCCGGCTACGGCCGCCTGGTCCGCCCGATCGCGCTGCCCGGCGGGACTGCACGCCCCTACGGCGGCTACTTCGACGCCGTCGTCGACCGACTTGCCGACGTGCTCGGCACGGCAACCTTCGACGCCGCGGTGCAGCGGGTGGTGGTGTACCGCGACCAGTTGACGCTGGACGTCGCTCGCGAGCACCTGCCCGAGGTGGCGTCGGCACTGCGCGACGACGAGTTGCTGCGCTTCGAATTGTGTTGCGGTGTATCCGGTGTGCACTACCCGGAGGACGCCGGACGGGAACTGCACGCCCTCTACCCACTGATGTCGATCACCCACAACCGGCGGATCCACCTGGAGGTAGCCTGCCCGGATTCCGATCCGCACATCCCGTCGCTGTTCGCGGTCTACCCGACGTGTGACTGGCACGAGCGGGAAACCTACGACTTCTTCGGCATCATCTTCGACGGCCATCCCGGGCTGACCCGCATCGAGATGCCCGATGACTGGGCCGGCCACCCGCAGCGTAAGGACTACCCATTGGGTGGGGTGCCGGTGGAATTTCAGGGCGCCCAGATCCCGCCGCCCGACCAGCGCAGGTCCTACCGATGAGCGACCCCGTCATCGTCCTCGGCGGCCAGGACTGGGACGAGATCGTCAGCGCCGCGCGCTCGGGGGAGGCCGGCGAACGCATCGTCGTCAACATGGGGCCCCAGCACCCGTCCACCCACGGGGTGCTGCGGCTGATCCTGGAGATTGAGGGCGAGACGGTGGTCGAGGCCCGCTGCGGCATCGGCTATCTGCACACCGGAATCGAGAAGAACCTGGAGTACCGCAACTGGACCCAGGGCGTCACCTTCGTGACCCGGATGGATTACCTGTCGCCGTTCTTCAACGAGACCGCGTACTGCCTCGGGGTGGAGCGACTGCTGGGCATCACCGACGACATCCCCGAGCGCGCCTCGGTGATCCGGGTGATGCTCATGGAACTAAACCGGATCTCATCGCATCTGGTGGCGCTGGCCACCGGCGGGATGGAACTCGGGGCAATGACCCCTATGTTCTTCGGCTTCCGGGAACGCGAACTGATCCTGTCGCTCTTCGAGGCCATCACCGGCCTGCGAATGAACCACGCCTACATCCGGCCCGGCGGTCTGGCCGCCGACCTCCCCGACGGCGGGACGCAACAGGTGGCCGACCTGCTCAAGATCCTGCCGGGCCGGCTGCATGAACTCCAGTCCCTGCTGACCGAGAGCTACATCTGGAAGGCCCGCACCCAGGGCATCGGATACCTCGACCTGACCGGCTGCATGGCGCTGGGCATCACCGGTCCTGTGCTGCGCTCCACCGGCCTGCCGCACGACCTGCGCAAATCCCAACCCTATTGCGGCTATGAGGATTACGAGTTCGACGTGGTGACCGCCGACACCGCGGACTGCTACGGCCGCTACCTGATCCGGGTGGGCGAGATGACCGAGTCGCTGAAGATCGTGCGCCAGTGCCTGGACCGGCTGAACGTCCTCGGCCCTGGCCCGGTGATGGTCGAGGACAAGAAGCTGGCCTGGCCGGCCGACCTGCAGCTCGGGCCTGACGGGCTGGGCAACTCCCCCGCCCACATCGCCCGGATCATGGGCAAGTCCATGGAAGGTCTTATCCACCACTTCAAGATCGTCACCGAGGGTTTCCGGGTGCCGGCCGGGCAGGTGTACAGCGCCGTGGAGTCACCGCGCGGCGAACTCGGCGTGCACATGGTGTCCGACGGCGGCACCCGCCCGTACCGGGTGCATTACCGCGATCCCAGCTTCACGAATCTGCAGGCGGTGGCCGCGATGTGCGAAGGCGGCATGGTCGCCGACGTGATCGCCGCGGTCGCCAGCATCGACCCGGTGATGGGGGGCGTCGACAGGTGAGAGCCCAATGAGCATTGATCTGGTACTCGGCCCGCGTCCCGACGAGCCCGGCCCCCCGATCGGCGGACCGTCGTCCTACCCGGCGGAGGTCGCCGTACGGCTGGCCGCCGACGCGGCGACCATCATCGCCCGCTACCCGCAGCCCCGCTCGGCGCTGCTGCCGCTGCTGCACCTGGTGCAGTCCCAGGACGGCTACCTCACCGGCGCCGGAATCGCCTTCTGCGCAAGACAACTCGGACTGACCGCCGCCGAGGTCACTGCGGTGGCCACCTTCTACTCGATGTACCGTCGCTCTCCCACCGGGGACTACCTGATCGGGGTGTGCACCAATACGCTGTGTGCGGTGATGGGCGGCGACGCCATCCTGGAGACACTGGAGAACGACCTCGGGGTGCACGCCGGGCAGACCACCGCCGACGGTCTGATCACCCTGGAGCACATCGAGTGCAACGCAGCCTGTGACTACGCACCGGTGGTCATGGTCAATTGGGAGTTCTTCGACAACCAGACACCCTCCAGCGCAACCGAACTCGTAGCCGCGCTGCGCAGCGGCCAGGCCGTCACCCCCACCCGCGGTGCGGCGCTGTGCCCGTTCCGCCAGACCGCGCGGACGCTGGCCGGACTCGGCCCGAATACCGAGGACTCTTCCGTGCCCGGGGACGCCACCCTGGCCGGTCTGCGCGCCTATCTCTCCGCGCGCGACGGAGAAGAACCGTGCTGACCCCGGTGCTCAGCCGGTTCTGGGACCAGCCCCAACCCTGGAGTCTCAAGACCTACCGACGCCATGACGGCTACAAGGGACTGCGCCGCGCCCTTGGCCTGTCCCCCGATGCCGTCATCGCCGAGGTCAAGGAATCCGGCCTGCGCGGCCGCGGCGGCGCGGGGTTTCCCACCGGCACCAAGTGGTCCTTCATCGACCGCACCTCGCCGAAGCCGAAGTACCTCGTCATCAACGCCGACGAGTCCGAGCCGGGCACCTGCAAGGATATGCCCCTGCTACTGACCACCCCGCACTTCCTGGTTGAGGGCGCGATCATCGCGGCCTACGCCATCGGCGCCCGGCACGCGTTCATCTATCTGCGCGGCGAAGTGGTGCCGGTGCTTCGCCGGTTGCAGGCCGCCGTCGCCGAGGCCTACGACGCGGGCTACCTGGGCACCAACATCCTGGGATCCGGGTATGACCTCGACCTCATCGTGCACGCCGGGGCGGGTGCCTACATCTGCGGTGAGGAGACCGCACTGCTGGACTCCCTGGAGGGCCGGCGCGGACAACCCCGACTTCGTCCGCCGTTTCCCGCGGTCGCCGGCCTCTACGCGTGCCCGACCGTCGTCAACAACGTCGAGTCCATCGCCAGCGTGCCGCCGATCAT
>CAZRFC010000307.1:0-5318 GCA_964598975.1 uncultured Mycobacterium sp.
TCGACTTGCCGCCGTTGGTGATCCAGCACTTGGAGCCGTTGAGGACCCAGTCGTCGCCGTCGGCTTTGGCGCGGGTCCGCATGGCGGCGGCGTCGCTGCCGGCCTCGCGTTCGGAGAGCGCGTAGGAGGCCATCGTCCCGTCGGCGATCTCGGGCAGCACCTTCTTCTTGAGTTCGTCGGAGCCGCGCAGAATCAGGCCCATCGTGCCCAGTTTGTTGACCGCGGGGATCAGCGAGGCCGACGCGTCGACCCGGGCGACCTCTTCGATGACGATGCAGGCCGCCACCGAGTCCGCACCCTGGCCGCCGTACTCCTCGGGCACGTGGACGGCGTTGAAGCCCGACGCGTTCAGCGCGTCGAGGGCTTCCTGGGGGAAACGCGCATCTTCGTCGACCGCCGCCGCGTACGGAGCGATCTCCTTGTCGCAGAGGGCACGGATCGCCGCGCGCAGTTCCTCGTGCTCCTCGGGCAACTGGAACACATCGAAAGAGGGATTACCAGCCATACCGGTGACTTTACCGGTACGGCTCACTCACCCAATAATCGCTCTTGCAGGGCCCGGTCCTTGGCCAGCACCTGCGACTCCAGGTCGGCCTGGAAGCCCTCCATCCGTGCCCGCAGCGCCGGATCGGCGGAAGCCAGGATCCGCACCGCCAGCAGACCGGCATTGCGGGCCCCGCCGATCGACACGCACGCCACCGGAACCCCGGCCGGCATCTGAACGATCGACAGCAGCGAGTCCATGCCGTCCAACTTGGCCAGCGGGACCGGCACGCCGATCACTGGCAGTGGGGTGGCCGAGGCCACCATGCCCGGCAGGTGCGCCGCCCCGCCCGCACCGGCGATGATCACCTCGATACCGCGGCCGGCCGCGGTGCGGGCGTACTCCAGCATCCGTCCCGGGGTGCGGTGGGCCGAGACCACTCCGACCTCGAAGGGCAGGTCGAACTCGGCCAGCGCCTCGGCGGCGGCCTGCATCACCGGCCAGTCGCTGTCGCTGCCCATGATCACGCCGACCCGCGGCTTGGGCGTCCCGGTAATCGCGGTCAATGTGCACTCCACCCATCTGTCCAAACACCGTGCGACAACCAGTGTGCCGCCCGTTCGGCGCGTTCCCGCACCGATTCCAGGTCGTCGCCGAGCACGTTGACGTGCCCGATCTTGCGGCCCGGACGTTCCTGTTTGCCGTAAAGGTGGACATGCGCGTCGGGGATGCGGCCGAACAGATGGTGCACCCGTTCGTCCATCGCCATCTCCGGGGCCTGCTCGGCGCCGAGCACGTTGGCCATCACCGTCACCGGGGCCAGCGGTCGGGTATCGCCCAGCGGGTAGTCCAGCACCGCGCGCAGGTGCTGCTCGAACTGGCTTGTCACCGAACCGTTCTGGGTCCAGTGCCCGGAATTGTGCGGCCGCATGGCCAGTTCGTTGACCAGCAGCGCACCCTCGGCGGTTTCGAACAACTCGACGGCCAGCACCCCGACCACCCCGAGTTCGTCGGCGATCCGCAGCGCGAGTTGTTCGGCCGCAGCAGCCACATCCTCGGGCAGCCCGGGAGCCGGCGCCAGCACGGTGACGCAAATCCCCTGCCGCTGAACGGTTTCCACCACCGGCCAGGAAGCCCCCTGACCGAAGTGCGATCGGGCCACCAGCGCCGCCAGCTCGCGGCGCATCGGCACCCGCTCCTCCAGAAGCACCGGGACCCCGGCGGCCAGGTATCCCGCCACGGCCTCGCGCGCCGCGGCAAGATCGTCGGCCAGCACCACCCCGCGGCCGTCGTAACCGCCCCGGACCGTTTTGACGACCACGCCGCCGGATATCTCGGCGGCGAAGGCGTCGACGTCGTCCACTCCGGTCACGGCACGGAACCGTGGCACCGGCGCACCGAGCTCCGACAACCGACGTCGCATCACCAGCTTGTCCTGGGCACACACCAGCGCGGCCGGCGGCGGCAGTACCGCGACGCCCTCGGCGACCAAGGTGTGCAGAAGATCGGTGGGCACGTGCTCATGATCGAAGGTCAGCGCGGTGGCGCCGGTGGCGGCACGTCGCAGCGCATCCAGATCGGTGTGCGAGCCGATGACCACGTCCGGGCTGACCTGAGCGGCCGGGTCGTCGGGGCTGACCGCCAGCACCCGCAGGGTCTGACCGAGCGGGATCGCGGCCTGGTGGGTCATCCTGGCCAACTGCCCGCCGCCCACCATCGCCACTACAGGTCCATTCGGCACGGCCATCATGGTGGCATGCCGGTGCGGGTGCCGGTTTAGGAGGCGGTGACCTGCGGGGCTACTCCCGGCAGGGCTTTCTTCCGTAGAATTGGCCGTTATGTCCTTCGCAGACGCCACGATCGCCCGGCTGCCCGGGCCGATCCGGCCCTTCGCCGAGCGGCATCACGAGCTGATCAAGTTCGCGATTGTCGGTGCGACGACCTTCGTCATCGACTCGGCGATCTTCTACACCCTCAAGCTCACCATCCTGGAACCCAAGCCGGTCACCGCCAAGGTGATCGCCGGGATCGTGGCGGTGATCGCCTCCTACATTCTCAACCGGGAGTGGAGCTTCCGGGACCGCGGCGGCCGCGAACGCCACCACGAGGCTTTGCTGTTCTTCGGCGTCAGCGGTGTGGGAGTGATCCTGGCGATGGTCCCGCTGTGGTTCTCCCGTTACGCCCTGCACATGCAGACCCCGCACGTGTCACTGGCGGTCGAGAACATCGCCGACTTCCTGTCGGCTTACATCATCGGCAACCTGCTGCAGATGGCGTTCCGGTTCTGGGCGTTCCGGCGCTGGGTGTTCCCGGACCAGTTGGGCGCCGACTCGGACCGGGCGCTCGAGTCCACGCTGACCGCCGGCGGCATCGTCGAGGCACTCGAGGACGAGATCGAGGCCCGCGAAACCCGGCGCTCGGTCGTGACGCCCCTGCGCGGTCGCCGGAATCCGCCGGCGGCCTAACGCTCGTCGGGGCGCCTCTCGGCGGTCCAGTCGTCCTCGTTGTCGAACGCTTCGCTGTCGAAAACCTCGTGGTAGATCAGCGAGTGGACGTACTCCACCTGCGGGATGTCGTTGAATTCCAACGGATCCTGCGACGCTGACTCGATGACCAGGGTGCCGGTCCGGGCAATCCTGTCGATCACGCCGTGACGGAACTCGACGCTGTTGATGCGCGCCAACGGGATGTCGATGCCCGCCCGGGTCAGCAGCCCGTGGCGGTACATCACCCGGCGGTCGGTCACCACGAAATGCGTTGTCTTCCAAGCCAGGAACGGCCGCACCGTCAGCCAGAGGACCTGCAACAGCCAGAGCCCGCCGATGACCGCCGAGACCACCTGCCGGGCCCGCGGATCCCAATCGGTGCGGCTGACCACAGCCGCGGCGAAGGATGCGGCGGCCGTGAACAGCAGCAACGCAAGCACCGGCCAGACGAGACGTTTCCAGTGCGGGTGGCGGTGCAGCACCACCCGTTCGTCGGCGGCCAAGACGCTCTCCGGATAGCCCATGGTGTGTTCTCATACCACTGTGTCTGCCGAAGGCGTAGCTGAAACTCCGCTGTACGACGCCTATCAGCGTTTCCTCGCCAACCCCGGGACACCGTTCTGCACCCCCGGCCACAAGTACAACCCGGAACTGATCGACGAGTTCCTGGCCCTCGACGTCCCGCACTACCTGGGCGTGGAGAACCGGCGGGTGTCGACCCGGCGGCTCGCCACCGCCGAGCGCCTCGCCGGCGAACTGTGGGGGGCGGACTGGTGCGGTTTCTCGGTGCAGGGTTCCACCCACGGCAACGAGGCGATCTGCCTGTCGCTGGGCAAGCCCGGCGACAAGGTCGTCGTCGCCCGCACGATCCACAAATCGGTGTTCTTCGGGTTGGTGCTGTCCGGTCTGGTGCCGGTGTGGATCCGGCCCGACATCGACGAACAGACCGGCCTGACAGCGGGAATGCCGGTGCAGCGGGTGGCCGAGGCGCTCGAAGAGCACCCCGACGCCAAGGCCGTGCTGCTGGTGGAGCCCAGCTACGTCGGAGGGGTGTCGGACGTCGCCGCCCACACCGAACTCGCCCACGCGCACGGCATTCCGCTGGCCGTCGATTCCGCCTGGGGCGCCCATCTGGGTTTCCACCCCGACCTACCCCCGCACGCCATTGCGGCCGGCGCAGACATCCTGGTCACCAGCATCCACAAGCAGGTCACCGGGTTCACCCAGTCCTCGATGGTGCTGGCACAGGGCACCCGCATCGACCTCGAACGCCTCGAGGCGGCCTTCGAGGGCCTGCACACCACCAGCCCGTCCGGGGCGATCTTCGCCAGCATCGACCTGACCCGCAACCTGCTCGCACAACGCGGCGAAGAACTGCTGGGCCGCGCCATCCGGCTGGCCAACCAGGCGAGGGACCGCTTCCGCCAGGTGCCCGGCCTCGGTGTCGTCGGCCTGGAGATCGCCGAGCGCTCACCGGCCCTGCTCAAGCACGACCCCACCAAGATCGTGCTCACCCTCACCGGAACGGGAGCCGACGGTCAGGTTGTCGCCGACGTGCTCGAACAGCGAGGCCTGCAACTGGAGTACGCCGACCGCGACACCTTCGCCCCGGTCATCACCATGGGCGACACCGAGGAGACCGTCGACTTCCTGGTCACCGAGATCATCGACGCCGTCGAGCAGCACCGCGGGGAGCCGCGCGCGCTGGTTCCGATCACCGCCTGGACGCTGGAACCGGACACCGCGATGACCCCGCGGGACGCCTTCTTCGCCGACCACGAACGGGTGCCCGCCGCCGAGGCGGTCGGACGGATCGCCGCCGAGACCGCGGTGCCGTATCCGCCGGGTGTGCCCGCGCTGGCACCGGGTGAGCGGATCAACGCCGCCACGCTGGCGGCTCTGCAGGCCGAAGCCAAGAGTGGGACCCGGATCGCCTACTGCGGCGACCCGATGCTGGAAACGGTGCTCGTCGTCCGGGAGTAGTTCTGCAGTGGCTACCATCGTCACCCATGACGACGACCGACTCCGACATCCACGCGGATATCCACACAACGGCCGGAAAGCTGGCCGATCTGCGCAAGCGCGCAGAGGAGACGCTGCATCCGGTCGGCGAGGCAGCCGTCGAGAAAACCCACGCCAAAGGCAAACTCACCGCCCGCGAGCGGATCCTGGCCCTGCTCGACGAAGACTCCTTCGTTGAACTCGACGCGCTGGCCCGCCACCGCGCGACAACCTTCAACCTGCAGCAGAACCGCCCCGTCGGCGACGGTGTGGTCACCGGGTACGGCACCATCGACGGCCGCGAGGTCTGCATCTTCAGCCAGGACGCCACCGTGTTCGGCGGCAGC
>CAZRFC010000308.1:0-5311 GCA_964598975.1 uncultured Mycobacterium sp.
TGCGGCCTGGCCGCAGGCCGTGCCGGCAGCGTCCTCGAGGCCGCCCTGCAGGAGGCCTTCGGCAAGGACTATCTCGCCGCAGTGCACCATCCGCGGGAGTCCTACACCGCTCGCCGGCCCAATGTGGCCGGTCTGGGCCAGGCCATGCGGCACCGCAAGCGGTACGCGGCGACCACCACCAACATCTCCTACGGCCCGGGCGGTCGCAGCCATCTGCTCGACGTGTGGCGTCGTCCCGACCTGCCACCGGGTCAACCCGCCCCGGTACTCATCCAGGTCCCCGGCGGGGGCTGGTCGGTCAATGACAAACGGGGCCAGGCGTACCCGTTGATGAGCCGAATGGTCGAGTTGGGCTGGATCTGCGTCTCGATCAACTACAGCCGCAGTCCCCGCAACGCCTGGCCGTCGCACATCGTCGACGTCAAGCGCGCGATCGCCTGGGTGCGGTCGAATATCGCCGACTTCGGCGGCGATCCCGAATTCATCGCGGTTACCGGCGGATCGGCCGGCGGGCACCTGAGCTCGTTGGCGGCGTTGACCGCCGATGATCCGACCTTGCAGCCCGGTTTCGAGGGCGCCGACACCAGCGTGCAGGCCGCTGCGCCGTTCTACGGCGTCTATGACCTGACCGACGACGGTTCGATGCACAAACTGATGATGCCGCTGCTGGAGCGATTGGTGATGCAGCGCCGCCTTGCCGAAGCCCGGGACGTTTACGAGGCAGCCTCCCCGACGCTGCGGGCTCATCGGGACGCTCCTCCGTTCTTCATCCTGCACGGCGAGAACGACGCCGTGGTTCCGCTCTCCCAGGCCCGCGCCTTCGACGCCGCATTGCGCGCCGCGGAGGCTTCCACGGTGGCCTACGCCGAAATCCCCAACGCACACCATGCGTTCGACGCCCTCGCGACGTTGCGCTGCCAACTCGCCGCCGAGGCGGTCGCGGCGTTCCTCGGCATTGTCTACGGACGCCACCGGTCAGCGGTCAGTACAGGGTGCCGGGCCGCCGGCTGACACGGCAATCGACCCCGCCGCAGGCAGGGTCGGACTAGCGTGATGTGGCGGCCCGAGTGTGTCCAGCGCCCAGCACAACCGCGGTGAGGAGGATCGAATGAGCGGCACCGTGGATGAATCCTCGATGCCCGACGAGTTGGGTGCCTTCGATCTTCTGATGCATCGCGGCGAGGCCAACCCGCGGACCCGATCGGGAATCATGGCGCTGGAGATCCTCGACACCGCACCCGACTGGGAGCATTTTCGAAACCTCTTCGAGAACGCCTCCCGCAAAGTCCTAAGGCTGCGGCAGAAGGTCGTCATGCCGACGCTGCCGACCGCCGCGGCGCGCTGGGTGGTGGACCCGGACTTCAACCTCGACTTCCACGTGCGGCGGGTCCGGGTACCCCAGCCAGGAACCCTGCGCGACGTCCTCGACCTCGCCGAGGTGATGCTGCAGTCCCCGCTGGACATCTCGCGGCCGCTGTGGACCGCGACGCTGGTCGAGGGCCTCAAGGGCGGACAGGCCGCCACCCTGCTGCACCTCAGCCACGCCGTGACCGACGGGGTGGGCGCGACCGCCATGTTCGCCGAGATCTACGACCTGGAGCGCGACGCCCGTCCGCGACCGGTTCCGCCGCTGCCGGTCCCGGAGGACATTACCGGCAACGACATCATGCGCGACGGTCTCAACCGCCTACCCGGCGCAATTATCGGCGGCTTCGTGGGAGCGGTCACCGGGGGTCTGGGTTTGGCCGGGCGGCTGGCGAGCCGTCCCGGCTCGGCGGTGTTCGGCGTGATCGAGTACGCCCGTTCCGGGCGCCGGATGACCCGTCGCGCCGCCGAGCCCTCGCCGTTGCTGCGCCGGCGCAGTCTGTCCACCCGAACCGAAGCCATCGAGATGAATCTCGGCGAACTGCACCGCGCCGCGCACGCCGCCGAAGGTTCCATCAATGACGCCTATCTGGCCGGTTTGTGCGGGGCGCTGCGCCTCTACCACGCCGAACTCGGCGTACCGATCAACTCGCTTCCAATGGCGGTGCCGGTCAATCTGCGGGCCGAGGCCGACCCTGCCGGGGGCAACCGCTTCGCCGGGGTGAACCTCGCCGCCCCGATCGGCGTCGCCGACCCCGTCGTTCGGATTCAGAAGATCCGTAAGCAGATGATCTCCCGGCGCGAGGAAGCGGCGATCGACCTGATCGGTGCAGTCGCTCCGGTGCTGAGCCTGCTGCCCGACGCGGTGCTGGAAGCGGTCAGCGGGTCGGTGATCGCCTCGGACGTCCAGGCCAGTAACGTCCCGATCTATCCCGGGGACACCTATATCGCCGGTGCAAAAGTGCTGCGGCAGTACGGGATCGGCCCGTTGCCGGGTGTCGCGATGATGGTGGTTCTGGTCTCCCGGGGTGGCTTCGCGACGATCACCTCGCGCTATGACCGTGCCGCCATTGCCCACCCCGACCTGTGGGCGAAATGCCTTCGGCAGGGCTTCGACGAGGTTCTGGCTCTGGCAGGCAACCCACGACCACATGTCGTGCCGGCATCGTTTCCCGACGAAGCCGAACACCCGAGGTACAAGAACGGATCGGTGGCGTACTCATGAGCGAGGACTTGCGGCTTCCCGGGTCGGTGGCCGAAGTGATGGCCAGCCCGGCCGGTCCGACGGTGGGCGCCTTCTTCGATCTGGACGGCACCCTCGTCGCCGGGTTCACCGGGGTGATCATGACCCGGGAACGGTTCCGCAACAGGGACATGGGCGTCGGTGAACTGATCGCGATGGTCACCGCCGGCCTCAACATGCAGTTCGGCCGCATCGAGTTCGAGGGGCTGATCAACAAGGTCACCGAGGTGTTGCGTGGCCGGCCGCTGTCGGATCTTCAACAGATCGGCGAGCGGCTTTTCGTTGAGAAGATCGAGAAGCGGATCTACCCGGAGATGCGCGAACTGGTCAACGCACACATCGAGCGCGGCCACACCGTGGTCTTGAGCTCCTCGGCCCTGACCATTCAGGTCGAGCCTGTGGCGCGCTTCCTGGGCATCCCGTACACCCTGAGCAACCGGTTCGACATCGACGACAACGGCGTGCTGACTGGCAAGGTCCTCAAACCCATCCTGTGGGGTCCTGGCAAGGCCAATGCAGTGCAGAAGTTCGCCGCCGACAACGATGTCGACCTCGCGCAGAGCTACTTCTACGCCGACGGCAACGAAGACATCGCCCTGATGCACCTGGTCGGAAATCCCCGTCCGACCAACCCCGGAGACAAGATGGCCGAGGTCGCGCGCAAGCGGGGCTGGCCCATCCTGCGGTTCAACAGTCGGGGCAACGGCGGACTTGTCGGCCAGGTTCGTACACTGCTGGGTGTCAGCTCCATCGTGCCCGCCGCCTACGGTGCGATCGGCTGGGGACTGCTGACCCGAAGCCGTCGGCGCGGGGTGAATTTCTTCACCACCGCCTTCCCCCAGATGTTGTTGGGCATCAATGGCGTACGCACCAACGTGCTCGGTGGGGAGAACCTCAGGAAGAAGCGTCCGGCGGTGTTCATCTTCAACCACCGCAACAACTTCGACCCGGTCTTGGTGGGTTCGCTGCTTAAGGACAACTGGACGGGCGTGGGCAAGAAGGAGCTCCAGAACGATCCGGTGGTGGGCACTCTGGGCAAGCTGGTCGACACCGTCTTCATCGATCGTGAAGATCCTAAGAAGGCCGTCGAGTCGCTCAAGGAAGCCGAGGAGCTGACCCGTAAGGGCCTGTCGGTGATGATCGCCCCTGAGGGAACCCGGATGGACACCCGCACGGTGGGTCCGTTCAAGAAGGGCCCGTTCCGGCTCGCCATGGGCGCCGGGGTCCCGATCGTTCCGATCGTCATCCGCAACGCAGAAGTGATCTCCGCGCGTAACTCGTCCACCCTGCACCCCGGAACCGTCGACGTCGTTGTCTATCCGCCGCTGCCGCTGGATGACTGGACGTTGGACAACCTGAACGAGAAAATTGCCGAAGTGCGCCAGCTCTACCTCGACACCCTGGCGAACTGGCCGGTCGGATCGGTACCCGAGCACGAGCTCTACCAGCGGAGCACCAAGAAGGCACCCGCGAAGAAGGCGGCCAGAAAGGCGCCGGCCAAGAAAGCGCCCGCTAAGAAGGCCCCAGCGAAAAAGACTCCGGGCGAAGGGAATCCGGGGACGACAGTAAGGGGACGTCGATGAGCTCTGCCGATTACCTCGCCGACTTCAGCACCACCGACGACGCACTCGTGCTCGCCTCGGTGTCGTCGAAGGCGGAGTCCGACCTGCTCAACGACTGGCTGAAAGCTCAGCGCCGCGCGCATCCCGACACCAAGGTCGAGGTGATGCGGCTGCCGCACGGCGATCCGTCGTCGCAGATGGTCAACGAACTGGCCGGTAAGCTCAACGCCACTGAGGACCGCACCGTCGTGCCGGTCCGCGTTTTCTGGGTACCCGGGGGACTTCCCACCCGGGTGAAGCTGGCCGGCCTAATCTCGGGTCGGGACACCTATCGGCCGCCGGAGATGCTGCAGCGCGCCATCCTCAAAAAGGATCCCTCCCGGGCCCGCATCGTCGCCGGGGAGCCCGCGAAGGTTTCTGAACTGCGTAGTCGGTGGCAGCAGCAGATCGCCGGCGACAGCCAGCAGGACTTCGCCCGGTTCGTGCTCCGGCGGGCGGTGCTGGCGATCGAGCGGATCGAATTGCGGCTGCTCGGACCGGAATACAAGTCTCCGAGGCTGCTCACCGAGGAGTTGCTGACCTCCTCGAGTTTCATCGACGGGTTGGGGAACATCCCCGGGGCCACCCCGGAAAAAGCCGAGGTCATGGTCAATGAGTTGGCCACCGGGTGGAGCAGGTTCTCCGTCGACCTGATTCCGAACCTGGGCCGGGCCATCTTCAGTAGGGGCTTCGATCCGCGGATCGACTACGACCACGACCAGATCGAGTCGATGCGGCGATCCCTGGAAGACCATCCGGCGGTGTTCCTTTGGTCGCACCGGTCCTATCTCGACGGCGTTATCGTCCCGGTTGCGCTGCAGGAGAACAAACTTCCGCCGGCCTGCACCTTCGCCGGCATCAATCTGTCCTTCGGGTTCATGGGTCCGCTCATGCGCCGCTCGGGTGTGATCTTCCTGCGCCGCAAGCTCGACGATCCGCTGTATAAGTACGTGCTGCGGCAGTTCGTCGGCTACATCGTGCAGAAGCGATTCAACCTCAGCTGGTCCATTGAGGGAACCCGGTCCCGAACCGGAAAGATGTTGCCGCCCAAGCTCGGTCTGCTGTCCTACGTTGCCGACGCGTACCTCGACGGGCGCAGCGA
>CAZRFC010000309.1:0-5296 GCA_964598975.1 uncultured Mycobacterium sp.
CGGCGTAGGCCTCGCGACGCTCGTCGGAGTTCAGCCCGGACAGGATCACCCCGACGTCCAAGCCCAGGAAGCGGTGCACGCGGCCCATCCACTCGCTGTCGCGTCGGGCCAGGTAGTCGTTGACGGTGACGACGTGGACGCCCTTGCCCGCCAGCGCGTTGAGGTAGGCCGGCAACACACAGGTCAGGGTCTTGCCCTCACCGGTCTTCATCTCGGCGACGTTGCCGAAGTGCAGCGCCGCCCCGCCCATGACCTGGACGTCGAAGTGCCGTTGGCCCAACACCCGCCAGGCCGCCTCGCGGGCCACCGCGAACGCCTCCGGCATCACGTCGTCGAGCGACTCGCCGCCCTCGACCCGCTGGCGGAACTCGTCGGTCTTGGCGCGGAGCTCGGCGTCGGTCAGCTTCTCGACTTCGTCGGACAGCGTGTTGACGTAATTAGCCACCCCGCGAAGGCGCTTGACCATGCGCCCTTCACCAAGGCGCAGCAACTTCGAGAGCACAGTGATTTTCCTTGTGGATTGGAGGCTGAAGTGCCCTCCATCCTAGGTGACGCGGCCGCAGGGCCGGTGAGACGAGCCGAATCGGGGCTCTCCGGCTCAGATGAGCCGGATGAGTCCGTAGTCGTAGGCGTGGCGCCGATAGACCACCGACGGCTTGTCCGCTTCCTTGTCGTGGAACAGGAAGAAGTCGTGGCCGACCAGTTCCATCTCGTAGAGCGCGTCATCGACGGTCATCGGCTTGGCGGGGTGCTCCTTGACCCGGACGATCTGGCCGGGCTCATGCTCATCCACCTGCTGCCGGTCCGGCTCGGGGGCGGCGAGCTTGAAGGCCTCCTCCAGATCCAACGACGCGGTGGCCTGGTGCACCGATACCGGCGTCTTGTCGCCGTAGTGGACCTTGCGGCGGTCCTTACCGCGGCGCACCCGGCTTTCGAGTTTGTGGACGGCGGCCTCGAAGGCCCCGTAGAAGCTGTCCGCGCAACCCTCGCCGCGCACCACCGGGCCGGGGCCGTGAGCCGTGATCTCCACGTGCTGACAGTTCTTCCGCTGGCGCCGGTTCTTCTCGTGCTCAAGCTCCACGTCGAAACGCTGGATCGAGGAGTCGATCCGCTCGACACGGGCGAGCTTCTGGCCTACGTAGACGCGGTAGTGGTCGGGGATCTCGACGTTGCGGCCAGTCACCTGGACATCAGCATTGGGGCCGGGGCCGGCTGCCTGGCCGTCGGTGGAGGGCTGACCGGATTTCACGGATGGGGTTGACATGCTTGACAACTCGTTTCTGCTACTTCGGTGGCACGCACGCTGACGTGCCCGGCCTGAATTGATTGCGAACGCGTCAAACCGGAGCGGTGCACGACCGGCGACGCAAGAGGTCGATTCACCACCTCCTTACGTCTTGCAACGTTCATGACGTGTTAAGCCGACGCTAGTCGCAGTGCGACAGTGGTGCCAGTTTTTCACCGACCTGTGTCGAGGTCTTTGGTCCCTTGTTACCGGGCAGTGCTGTCATGCGAAGGCCAGCGTCAGCACCGCCGAAACCGACACGCCCTCGTCGCGCAGCACCCGCACCGCCTCGCGCGCGGTGGCACCGGTGGTGACCACGTCGTCGACCAGCAGAACCTCCCCGTCCGGTCGGGCGACGGGACGTACCCGGCCGACGATGTTGCGCTCGCGGGCCGCGGTGCTCAATCCGACCGAGTCGCGGGCCCGGCCGGTGGTGCGCAACGCCTGAACCACGGCGATCTGCGGGTGCCCGGCGACGGCGGCGGCGGCGATGCGAGCGACCGGGTCACCCCCGCGGCGGCGGGCCGCCCACCGTCGGGTGGGTGCCGGCACCACGGTCAGCGGAAGCCCGACGAGGCCCCATGCCGAAAGCCGCTGGATGCCCAGCGCGAGCGGGCGGGCCAGCGGCCCGACCAGGTCGCCACGGCCGTGCTCCTTCAGCGCGACCACGGCCTGCCGCCGGGGGCCGGCGTTGCGGCCCAGGGCGAACACCGGCACCCCAGGATCGACGCGGGGGGCGACCACGTGCGGCTCGTCGGCGTGCACCACAAGCGCCGCGGCGCAGACGTCGCACCAGCGGGTCGACGAATTCCGGCAGCCGCCGCATTCCACAGGAAGGACCAGGTCCAACACGCTCTGAGTGTGCCGGCCACGTGTGACAAACCGGCCTCTCCTCCTTCGATCGTAGGAGGCGGAATCGTCAACCGCCTCACTGGTTCACCGGATACCGGCGCGCTCCTGGGACGGCGATAGTCGGGGTATGGCAAAGCAGAGAAAGGACGAGCAGTGATCTGGTTCTGAGCAGAGACGCCCGCACGACAACCGAAAACAGACCAAAACGAGCAGCGGCGCGCCTACCGCGGTGGCCGCTGATCCTGGCTCGACTAAGCCCGCGACATCGGAGTCGCGGGCTTAGTCATGGGCTTAGTCATGGGCTTGGTCATGGGCAGGGTCATGGGCAGGGTCATGGGCTTGGTCATGGGCAGGGTGACGGCGATGTGGGTTCCGGAGTCCACCGGGACGCTGCGCATGGTGCCGCCAGCGGCCTCGATCCGGGCCCGCTGCGAGGCAATGCCGATATGCCCCTGCTTGAGGCGCTGGGATAGGTCCTGCGTGGAGATGCCCACCCCGTCGTCGACGACGTCGAGATGACAGATCCCGTCTTCGGTCCGAAGTCGCACCGTCGCCCGGGTGGCGCAGGAATGGCGGACGACATTGGAGATGAGTTCCCGAGCGACGGCGAACACCATCGGATCCACCGGGTCCGCCGCCGGATAGTCGATGTCGGTGGTGATGTCGATTCCGGACCGATCGGAGTTCGCCGTCGCCAGCTGCTGCACCGCGCGGCCCAGCCCGGCCCCGGCCAGCACCGCCGGATGCAGTTCGAAGGTCGCCTCGCGCATCTGATCGGTGGCGTCGCGCAGCCCGGCCATCGCACGGTCCAGACTCTCGTCGGGCCGTCTTCTCAGCAACTCCGCGATGTCCTGGCGCGCCATCAGCACCGACTGCAGCGGGCCGTCGTGAATGTACTCCGATATCCGGCGCTGCTGAGCCTCCGAAGCCGCCATCAGATCGACCAGAAGCGCCTGCCGCGACGCGCTCAGCTGCGAGATCTCGTCGAGGTGGCGGCCCTGGATGTACACCGCCAGAAACGCTGTGCAACAGAGGAATACGAAGACCACCGTGGCCATCACGGCACGGCCGGCACCGGCCTCCGCAAGGAACACGTGGTCGGTGAAGATCTCGACGGCGAAGGTCCCCGCGATCACCGCCAGCGCCACCGCTGCGCGCCGCCACGACACATCCAGCAGCACCATGATCGGTAGCAGCGTCAGGACCAGTAGCGGCACATAGGTTCCGTCGGCGGCGCACACCTTGTAGATGAAGATCGCCACGACGTCGACGACCAGCAGCGCGAGCTGGACGCGGGGAACCACCACCCGACGATGGGCCGGGCTGAACAGCACCACCACCGCCACCAACCCGACAACCGCGTAGAACCACGGAACCCAGTTGAACTGCGGCCACTTCGGCGGCTGCCCGATGAAACCGGCGGCGATCATCACCGCCGCCACCCCGAGTCGGGCCACCGCGACGACCCGCATGGCGCTCAACTCGCGGGTGCTGCGGACCTCATCGACCCCCGCGACCTCCACGGCGTCGTTTATACGCCATGCGGTCCGGCTGACCTGTGCGACGATTGCCGCCGTGGGGTCCGAGAAAGTCACCGTCGTCGTCGGGGACGACCACCCGATGTACCGGGAGGGTGTGGTCCGCGCCATGCGGGACACCGGGCGCATCGAGGTCGTCGCAGAGGCCGGGAACGGCCGCGCCGCCCTTGCTGCGATCCACGAACATCAGCCGGCCGTGGCACTGCTGGACTACCGGATGCCCGAACTCGACGGCTTGGCCGTGGTGACGGCGGTGGCCCGGGACGGGCTGCCCACCCAGGTGCTGCTGCTGAGCGCGACGCAGGATCCGGCGACGGTGTACGAAGCGCTCGCCGCCGGGGCGGCCGGCTACCTGACCAAGGAGTCCGAGCGGGAGGAGATCGTGGCCGCGGTCCTCAGTTGCGCGCGGGGCGACGGATATGTGCCGACCCAGGTAGCCAGCAGCCTGGTCAACGAGGTCCGGCACCGGGCCCGCGGCGAGGCGACCCTGTTGTCGCCGCGGGAGGCCGAGGTCATCAAGCTGATCGCCGAGGGGTTGTCCGTCCCGGACATCGCCGCGAGACTGCATCTGGCGCCCACCACTGTGCGCACCCACGTGCAGAACCTCTATGCCAAGCTCGGCGTCTCCGACCGCGCCGCGGCAGTGGCCGAGGCGATGCGGCGTCGCCTGGTCGAATAGCCGCCGATCGACAACTACCCCGGCATCACCGGCACCGCGCCGGGCGCCATGAACGGCTGCAATTCCGTCCAGGTCTGCCCGCTGGCGGCGCTCGTTGCCAGTAGCTGCAGCACGCCGCGGCTATCGGCCACGTAGACCGCCGACGGGTTGGCCGCCACCGCCGACACCGGCATCACCAGATTGCTGCTCGGGCCGTCGGAGTTCACCCCGTCGAGGTTGACGTAGGACACCGGGTGGGCGGGATCGTTGCGGGTGACCACCATGTCGTCGCCGGTGCGCCAGGCCAGCGACACCACCGACTTGCCCAGTCCAAACCCGATGCGCCGGGGGTAGGTCAGCGCGAAGTCCCCACCCGCGGTCTGCTCCACCCCGGCGAGCACCGCCTGACCGTCGATCACCATCGCCACCCGGGTGCCGTCCCGGGACACCTGCAATTCGGTGATCGCCCCGGGGAACTGAGACGTCACCGCAGCGGAGTCCACCGGGATGCGGGCCGGCTGCCCGGAGGCCGCCTCCCGGATCACCCGAATCACGCTGTTGCCGTCCACCACCACCCAGACCGCGTCGTCGAGCGCCCAGGACGGCCGGGACAGTGTCCGGCCATCGGTGACCTGCACCGCCTGGCCGCCGCCGGGCCCGATCCACAATGATGCGCCCGCGCCGGGCGGCACGACCACCGAGGCCACGTCGGCCCCGGACCGGGAGAACGTCGCCGCACGCTGGTCGGTCATCGTTCCGAACGAACCCGGCATCTTGACCGCACGCTGGCCGTCCAGCGCCGTCATCGAACCACCCATCAGCGCATGCACCCCCGCCGAGGCACCGTCGACCGCACCCGGATCGGTGGCTGCGACATCGGTGGTCTTCCACCCGTCGACGAACCGGTCATCCAGCGGTGCCCCGTCGACGTTGATCAGATACGGACCGGTGAGATCGGAGCGG
>CAZRFC010000310.1:0-5284 GCA_964598975.1 uncultured Mycobacterium sp.
GGCCCGTACAGCGACAACGCCCCGAACTGCATCCCCGGCCCGTCCTGCTGGCCCATCGGGTTCGCCAACTGCGGATTCAGCAGCACGCGGTCGTCCTGCTTCGGCACACTCGCGCCGATCGTGCTCAACACGTCTTCCTCCCGCAGCCGCGCGCCCATGTCCCAAGCCGACTTGAATCCTTCCATTTTCTGCTGCGCCTGCGGCGATTCGGTGTCGATGACGAACCGCAAGTAAACGTCGTGCGAGTCGGGATAGTTCCAAAGCTGCATCCACCGCAGCAGGTCGGTGGTAATCGTTTCTTCCAGGTTGACCGCATCGAATTTGACGATGTCGGCGAAGGTGGCCATGTGCGCATCCGCCACGCCCGAGCCTAATCCCGTCGCTTCAGCTTCGCTGGTAAGTGTCTGTCCGAGGATGTACCGCTTGATTTTGTGGCCGAAGTAGTCGCGCACGAGCATCATCGCCGAATCAATGCCGCCCAAGCCCGGCTCGATGAACTGCGGCCGATAGAGGTCGGAATCCTCGCCTTGTTGGAGCGGCACCACCAGCACCGTGCGTCCGCCGCTGGCGACTTTCTTGGCCGCCTCTTCCGTGCGCGTCTTGGCGGTCGCATTTCCCGAAGGGTAGTACCAGACTTCCACACCGAACGCGGCGCGCTCCAGGTACAGCACGACGTTTTGCAGGCATTCAATCATGCCGTACCACGTCCAGTAGATGCGGTCGCGGATGCCGACGCCGTGGATGGCGCCGGCCCGCAGCGGGTCGTCCCACGGCGCATCTTCGACGATGTGCTTATGGATGGCGATCAGCCGCCGCTCCCATTCGTCGAGCCAGTAGACTAGCCCGTATTGCGTGGCTTCGACTTTGTTGCGGCGGTTGCCCAGGAAGTCGGAGGTCTCGTTGTTCAGGTCGAAGGCGTTGCCGATGCGAATGCCCACCTGGTCGGCGGCGTATTCGTGCGAGCCGTCGTCGTAGCGGAACACGAGCTTGTCGCCGTGGCGCGGCTCCCAGCGCTTGACGACGGTGCGCCACTGTCCGGCGATTTTTTCCTTGCCGTATTGAAGGGCGACTCCGGAGCGGCCGGGCCAGATGGCTTCGGCAAGCGCCCAACGGAGTTTCGTGAACTGCGGGATGCGGCGGAAAATCCGCGTCATGCCGTCGGCGTACTGCTTTTGCCGGTCGTCCTTTTCGTCTTCGGGGACGATGTGCCAGTTGAGCAGCACCGATGAGCGAATGCGGGCCTCGACGCATTCCATCAGTCCGCAATCACGCCGCATCTTCTCGGCATTGGCGGCCGAGTCGCGCATCGCCTCGTCATAATAGGCGTAGGCGCGGCCTTGGGATGCGTATCTGCCGCTGAAGGAATTGACGTGCGGAACGACGGGTTCGCCGAAATTGGGCGGCGCCCCAGGCCACGAACTAGCCGGATCGACGGCCGAGCCGACGATAAACGAGGCGGGTAAACTGCGTCCGTCGATGTATGGCGCGGGCACTGGCGGAATCGCTTCTCTGGCCCGCGGTTCCGGTGTCTGGTGAGTTTAGCCGATAGCTGGAGATTCGGTGAACGGTAAAACCGCGATCCCGGCGTTCACCATCGCCACTTGCAAATCTCCCGACGCGGCCCATTGTTTCAGTTTTGGCCTGAACGGAAGGTCAAGCCGTAGGTCGGTAAACTTCATCACATGGACCTCGAAACCATGCTCTCGTCTTTCGATAAGGACATGTTCGTCAGTCGCGAGAGATTTCAAAATCTCGTTGATTTTTGAGATATTTTCGCTGGTTATTGTCATGGCATCCCAGGCTGTTTAGCTGCGGAACCGCAGTTCATCGTCCACCTGCACCGGAAAGTCGTAGAGGCTTTCCGGCAGCCCCATCGCCTCGCGCTGCTGTCGCTCGCCTTCTTCTCGGCATCGCTCGGCCCACGCCTGATGCTTCGCCAGATAGTCCAAAATGAACGCTTCTGCGTACTCTGGGATGCCGTCGCGGATCGCATCAATGGCCATCGCGAGTGGAAACGTATCCGGCGCCGTGGCGGCGGCATTGGGCGGCGCTTTGTCGAGGTAAACGCGGGCTTCTCCGGTGATCTCGGTTCGGCGGTTGTCTTCGTCCCTCCTAACCGTCCGGACCCAGTCGATGACCGTTCGCTCCTCGCTCGGCCAGTCTTCGGCGATTTGGTCAAATAGGGCGCGCCGTTCAGCACGGCGAACATCTTCGGCTAGGGCAATTAGTTCGGCTTGCCCGCCGGCTGCGGCAATATCGCGGTGAGAAACGTACTGCGTGACACCGTACCTTCGCATTACAACCTCCCCCGATTCGGCGTTCCCCGGTCCGGTCGCCCGCGGTCCGGCGACGCATCATAGACCGACTCCGGCAACGTACTCGACGCAAACCCTCTTCGACCCGTTCCCTGTCGCGGCAATGACCGCTTTTTCATCCCCCGCCGCGTCGCCTTCCGCGGCACATACTCGCCGCCAGCGGGAACCAACACGCCAGCCACGAGCCGATACGGGAACCGATGGTCCCATTTCGACCCACGCACGCGCAGGAAGTCCCAGACCGCGCCGCCGGCCGTGGTCGCGGCCATGCTGGCAAACGCCTTGTATCTCCGCAGCGGCACGTCGTAATAGGCGTAGGTCGGTCCGGCGCTGTTGGGCCGCTTCCCCTTCATGCCGGGATACCAGGCCTTGAACGTCACATAGAGGATGCCTGACGCGGCGTTTTCTGGCTCGTAGACGAATGAGTAGACGTTGCTGCTGCCGGGCGTGCGAATCTCGCGGCCGATCAGGCGCTCGGTTCCGGCCTGGTCGTAGCCGATGCTGCCGCGGCCGGATAACTCAATGTCGTGCTCCGGCGGTTCGTCGTCGTCATAGCCGCCGCCAACCGAGGGCGGCGCCGGGGGCGGTCGCTGGCCGCCGGAGGGCAGGGGCGGCGGGAGTGGTTCGCCGGGCGGGACGCTGCGGCGCGGCGAAACGATTTCCTCCAGCCGCTTGCCGACTTCTTCGGAGAGCGGCAATTCTGTGGGTCGACGGGGTTTTCCTCGTCCGCGGAAGATGCCTAGCAGGTCCAGGGCGGTCATCAACTGGCGGCTGCCGAGGGCGCCGCGGCGGGTCGCGCCGACAGCCGAGCGGATCACGTCGCCCAGCGGTCCGAGGGTATCGAGCAATTCGCCCGCGAGACTGGCGGCCGTAGCGGAATAACTATTGCCGTCGGCGGTCGCCGTGGCAAGTTGGTCGATCAGTCGCCCGGTTTTCTGGTCGCGGGTGCGGGAGCGCGCAGAGCGAGCGTTGCGGCGAGAGCCGAAGGCGGATTGGGCGGCTTGCTTGGCGAGTTGGAAGAGTTTACTCATGGGTCGCTGGTCGAGCCGTGCCGGGTGGAAGTTTCAGGAGAAGAGTATTGAAACACGCTTGGCAAAACGGCTTCTTAACCGGATCATCGGCGAATTGAACCAGCACCGCGCCGGGGATCGGCATGTCGTTATGGACGACTCGTCGGCCGCAGTTCGTGCAACCGGAAAGGACGTTCACTTCGGTTTTTGAGCAAGCCGCGCGGGCCATCTGGCGGGCCTGGCGGTTAATGTAGTCGCTCACATTCCCCTCCGCTTCATTCGAGATTCCACCAGCGTCATGCCGTACCTCGCTGCGTCCGTCTCGACTTCCGCCTTAATGACTTCGCCGGGGTCGCCGTCGTGGTAGTGCGTCAGCTTCTCAAAACAGCCACTCGCGGCGTCACAATTATGCACAAGCGCCCCATTGGCAAAGTATTCCGGCTGTCCCTCGATTTTCAGGTTATAGACCGGTCGCCTTCCGCTGACTGTGACGCTGCTTATTGGCACAAGAGACACTGCAAAATCGCCGTCCAGCCTTGTCGGCGGCAAATTCACTGCCGCACCATTCGCATGTTCCGCGATGCGTTCTGGCCCGCACAGGTCGCGCGGCCTCCGCGCAGGATGGCGAGCAAAAACGGTTGCGTCCGCATTTTTTGGCGGCGTATTTCTCTCCGCAGTAGTCACATATGAATTCGGCATCTTGCCGCTGTTGAGCGCATTTGACCGCATGAGCCTTGTGCCAAGCCCTGCCTTCCGGTGATCGGTGCCAATCCGTGGCCAAGTGGCGAACTTCATTGAGGTGCTTAACTGCCTTGTCGCTCGAATAGTCGCCGTGGTCTGCATGAATTCGTTTGTGCAGGGCATGGTCAACGCATTCAAGATTGTCCAGTCGATTGTTGAGCGGGTTTCGGTCTTTATGGTGGACGACCGCTCCTTTCGGAATTTCTCCGTTGTGGAAAATCCAAACTGCCTGATGAAGCGCGAGCCTTCGGCCTCGCCAGTAGCCCCAAAAGTAAACTCGCAACTGCCGTCGCTTGGAGTCTTGGTAGCGATGGAAAAACGCTCTATCGAATTCAACAGTCTCTCGTCTTTCAACGGCTTGAGAGTTTCGACGCATAAGCATAAGTCTCCGGGTCGAATCCGCGACAGCGGAACGAAACCACGCTTCTCCACCCACAATGGATGTTGATGCGTTCCACGGAGCATTCTACCATTCGCCAGTAAGATACGGAGGGTTTTGGCGCGAATATTCGTCATTCCAGACCAAAGAACTTTTCGCCATCCGTCGCGCGTCCAAGCCCTATCTCCGGGCAGCACTCTTTCAATCGGAATTTCGCCGCGAGCCGTCAGAACGAGCGTGCCAGCAACTAGGCACTGATCGTCGTGCTCGCTCTCTGGGAAATTCGTGATTTCATTTAAGAACGCCTCAGTCCACGGTCGCCGCAGAATCACCACATTGCCCGCTTCCGCCTGCGCCGCGAACGGCAAGGCGCGGACGATTTTCGCTTCGCCGGGAAGTTGGAGCTTATCGACCACGCGCGACCGTCTGCCGCTCACAATGTCGCGGTAGACCGGGTAGCCGGCCAGCATCCGGATAAACTGCTCGCTGATCTCCTTGCCGGCGCTGCCGCCTTCCTGCTCGCCGTAGATCACCACTTCGTTATTGTAGCGGGCCGCGTCCTGCTGGGCCGTTTCCACGATGACCCGGTTCCGCTCCATCGCCGACCATTGCCCGCGCTTTACGTCCTCGATGAAAAACACGCCGCCGGCTTTCGCCATCAGCACGCCCGCGGAGAAGTCCCCTGCGCCTTGCGTGCCGGCGCGGTCCCAATACCGCACCCGCATGGCTCGCCGCGGGGATTCGTCCTGAAAACGAAACCATTCCTCTTGGAACAGCAAGCCCGCCAGTTCTACAAACTCGCCGCCAAACTCTTGCGCGGCCAGTGTGCGCGTGTAGTG
>CAZRFC010000311.1:0-5263 GCA_964598975.1 uncultured Mycobacterium sp.
GCGGCAGGCCGGCGGACTCGGCCGCCGCCTTGGCCACCGCCAGGGACACCCCGAGGATGGCGTTGGCGCCGAGCCGCCCCTTGCCGGGGGTGCCGTCGAGGTCCACCAGTGCCTGGTCGACCAGTCGCTGATCGTCGGCGGACAGCCCGATCACGGCCGGGGCGATCTCGTCGAGCACGCCCTCGACGGCCTTCTGAACGCCCTTGCCGCCGTAGCGCGGTCCGCCGTCGCGAAGCTCCACGGCCTCGTGCTCGCCGGTGGAGGCACCGGAGGGCACTGCGGCGCGGGCCATGGTGCCGTCGATGAGGAGCACCTCGACCTCAACGGTGGGATTGCCGCGCGAGTCGAGGATTTCGCGGGCTGCGACCTGCTCGATGATGGGCACCAGGGTTCTCCTTGCTGGTCGAAATGCTGGTCGGGAAGCTGACGTCGACAGCCTAGATGGTTCACGCCGCTGGGGGGTCGCCTTAGTGGGTCCGCGTTAGAGGGGATGACCTGCCGCGTAGGCAGCAGCCCAGTCGCGCACCATCCGGGCGTAGAGATCGGAGTGGTTGTAGGCGCGCAGCGCATTCATCCAGCCGCGCGGGGTGGACATGTCCTTGCCCCGGAAACACAGGTAGCCGGCCGCCGATAGGGCGGCGTCGTCGAAGTTGTCCGGACTGATCACCCCGTCATTGTTGGCGTCGACCCCGTAGAGCCGCCAGGTCTCGGGGATGAACTGCATCGGCCCCATCGCCCGGGCGTAAACCGGGGAGTCCTCGGCCGACCGACCCGAAGCCTCCTGGGCCTCCCGGTCGATGATCTCCATGTTGCCGTTGGTGCCGTCCAGTCGTACGCCCCGGATGGGCGGACTGACGTCACCGTTGGGCGCGATCAAGGCACCGCGGTAGGTGCCGTGGTGGCTTTCCACCATCCCGATGCCGGCCAGCGTCGTCCAGGCCAGGTGGCAATCCGGGTTCTCCACCTGCGCCACCCGGGTGGCGAAGCCGTAGGCCTCCATAGCCTCGATCGGGATGCCCAGGGCGGGTGCGCGCTGCTCGGCCCACTCCCTGAGCTGGTCGGCGGGCCGACCGTCCGCCTGGGTGTTGATAGCCGGCACCGGGTCGCCTGCCGGCGGCGGGACGCCCTCCGGAATCGGTGCGCCGGTCTGCCAGGAACAGCTGGAGGCCAGGACCGCGGCCGTCGCCGAAACGACGAGAGCGGCCCCCATCCAGCGTGGCCTCGTCCGACCAGACGACACGACACTCCCTTTAGCTGCGTTTGACTCGTTCATCGTCCCATGGGTCTGGCAGCGTTAGCGGTTGCGAATCACGACGGGTTTTCCCCGTTCGGAGGTATTCGGGTTCTTCGCCACTGGTCAACGACGGCCCGGGCCTCATCAAGGTCGGCCAGGAGAACGACCAAGTCACCGGGGTGCGCACGGCCCAACGCAACGCTGATAGCCGTAAGCCGATCGACCTCGCAGGTGATCAGATCGGGATCGACTCCCTGCTCCAGCAGCAACCGGCGCGACCGATCCAGCATCGCCCGGGTGGGTTCGTCGCCGGCGTACTCGGGACATTTGGCGACCTCCCGCGGATCGCAGCCGAGGACGACTTCGTCGAAGCCGGCGGCCAGCGACGGGGCCAGCGCGTCGAAATGATCGGGGTGGCGGTTGCCGACGTTGAGGCTGCACAGCAGGCGTCGCCCGGTGACCGGCAGAGCGGAGGCCACCGAACAGACCCCTCGAACCCCGTCCGGGTTGTGTGCGAAGTCCACCAGTACGTCGAACGGCAGGCCTTCCAGGAAGTTGTAGCGGCCCGGGTTGTGGTCTGGTGAGTTCTGGAACGAACTCAACGCGCGACGGATGACGTCGATGTCGACGCCCTGCGCCCAGGCCAGCGCCGCCGCGAAAAGTGCGTTGGTTTCATTGAAGGGCAGCATGCCCCGCAACGTGGCGGGGATGTCATGCACCGGCATCAGTTCGGTGATCACCGGACCGGCCGCCAGGACGATCCAGGGTTGACCGCGCCGTTGGTCCAGGAACACTGCTTCACCGCCCTGCCGGCGGTGCTCGACGACTGCTTCGGCGTCTGGCTTGCGGGCCACCAGGATGTGCCTGCTGGTTCCGGCCCGCGCCCGCATCGCCAGGCAGAGTGGGTCTTCGGCGTTGATGACGACCGCCTCGGTGGCCCGTTCGAGAACCTCCGCCTTGAGTTCGGCCATCTGACCGATGGTTTCGATGCCGTCGACGCCGATATGGTCATCCTGAACGTTGAGCAGGGCCGCGACGTCATAGCGGTCGCAATGGTGGCCGAACAGCATGAGGCCCTTGCGCGGCATTTCAAGAACCGCAGCTTCCACAGCAGGGTCGTTGAGGATCATCCGCGTGCCGGGTTGGCCGGAGAGATTGGCGGTGCTGACGGTGTCGCCACCGATCCGCAGCCGTGCGGTGGTGCAGACGCCGGTGAGTCTGCCGGCTGCCATCCAGATTCGGTACAGCATTTCCGCGGTGGTGGTCTTGCCGTTGGTGCCGGTGATCGCCGCGGTGGGAATGCGCGCGGGTTGCCCGGCGAACAGGATGTCGAGAACCTCACCGTTGAGGTCGCGGGTCGGATCGGCGAGCCAGTGCGGACGGAATCCGGGTTGCGCGTTGACTTCACAGATCACCCCGCCCACCTCACGCCAGGAACGGGTGATGTCCGGACACAGGAAGTCGATCCCGGCGATATCGAGTCCCACGATGCGGGCAGCCCGCTTCGCCAGGCCGATATTGTCCGGGTGGACGATGCCGGTGACGTCTTCAGCGGTGCCGCCGGCGCTGATGTTCGCAACACGGGACAACCGCACAGCGGATCCCTCCGGCGGCACGGCGTCCGGGGTGAGCCCTTCGTCGGCGAGGCAGGCCAGGACGTCGTCGTCGTCGAGGGAGACGACTCTGAGCAAGCTGTACCGCTGAGCCCCCCGTCGTGGATCGTCGTTGAGCTGATCGACGAGGCTTCGGACGGTACGCACACCGTCGCCGGTGACCTCCGCCGAGCGGCGCCGCGCCACCTGCAGCACGCGCCCGTGCACCACGAGCACGCGGTAGTCCTCGCCTGCACAGTGTCGCTCCACCAGAACATTTCCGGGGCTGAGCCGATCGGCCGCGGCGAACGCCCGGCGCAAGACCGCCGGGTCGCGAACCCCGGGCACCACCCCGCGGCCGCCGTCCTGGTTGAGCGGTTTGACGACGACGGGCCAGCCGAAGTGGTCGGCTGCCTGCTGTGCCTGTTCAACGTTGGCGACCAACCTGGCGGCCGGAACAGGGACGCCCTCGGCGGCCAGCGTCTGGCTTGCTTTGAGTTTGTTCCTGGCCGTGGTTTTGCCGATCCAACTGGTCTGGCCGGTGGTGGCCATATCGAATCGCTTCGCATTGACGCCCCAACCGATCTGCACGAAACTGGGGAGCACGTCGACGGGCATGCCGCGGCGAACGGCGGCCTCGATGAAGCGAAGCGTATTGGGCGCCATCCCGCTGGCTTGGATGTCCGGCCACTCGCCGTCGAAATACCGGTCCAGTGTGGCTTCGGGCGTGGTGTCGGGCGTGGTGTCGGGCTCAGAGCCGCGATCCGCCTTCAACCACCCGAGCCAACTGGGATCGCGGGGATTCGTAGCCGGATCTGATCGCAGCGAGTCAGTGATCAACTGCAGCGTCACCTTCAGAGCACGGTCGAAGAACCACTGTCGATACCAGGGGATCGCTACCCGCAACCGGCCCTGCCGGACATCCAGCACCCGCCCCCACCGCACCGGGTCACGACCCCACCGTTGGATGGCCACCGTCATGGCAACCGTCCAGCCTGCCAACCATTGGAGTTGTTCGTCGGCGGCGGCTTCGCCACCACCGCCCAGAAAGGCTGCGGGCCAGTCGGATTCGGCAACGCCGTAAAGGGCCTCACCCGGCCACAGGCTCAATGCACGTGCTCTGATCCGGTCCTCGGCGGCGGAATCGGTTGGGATCTCACCCCGTACCGACAACTCGACCACAGCGGTCGCTTCCGACAGACCAGCAACACAGGCCCGGAAGAACGTGCGGCTTTCGATACGAATCTCGAGGTGAGTCACGGCCTTCCGTACATTACGGCTCCGGCCAGCGGACCAAGGTCTGCGGCAGGCCGCTGTCGTCGTAGCCGACCGGATGCGGCCAGTGCAGGTGCCAATCGTCGGGGGTGAATACGTCACCCGCGTCGGGCCGCGATGCCGCGATCGCCGACTCGGCGGCGCGGACCTCGTCCATGAATTCCAGCACGGCAGTGCGCAAGGCGTTCTCGGCATCCCCGCCGGGCTGTACCGACACCGACGTCAATTCCGCGGGGATCAGATCGGCGGGTAGACCGGCGGCCGTGACACGGTCAATCACTTTCTGCGCCAGCGCCAAAGCGGGCTGGGCCGTCGGCAGACCATCGACGCAACAGGATCGTCCGCCCTTGTTGCGCCTCTCCGCTGCCTTACGCTGCTCCCACTGGGCGAGTTGGTCTTCCAGGGTGATCTGCTGACCGGCCAGCACTGCCGGCACCCGATTGCCGAGCTTACGCACCAGGGCGTCGGCGACGTCGTCGATGCCGAACGCGTCGACGGGCGCCTCCTCGGCGATGCGCGCGTGGAAAAGCACCTGCAGCAGAACATCACCGAGTTCGTCGCGCAGTTCCTCCAGGTTACCGCCGCGGACCGCGTCGAACAGTTCGTAGGTCTCCTCCAGCAGGTAGCGGCGCAGCGAGTCGTGGGTCTGCTCGCTTTCCCACGGACCGGCGGTCCGCAGCCGGTCCATGATCGCCACGGCGTCGACGAGGCGCTCACCGGCGCGGGGTTCCGACGCGGTGATCAACTGCTCCCCGGCGGCCAGCCTGGCTTTGACGGAAGGGTGGCCCGGATCCGAGGACAGCAGCACCGGCGCGTCGGGTCCGATCAGCGCCGACCGGGCCGCGGGCAGCGACCACTGGATCCGGATCGGCATTTCCTCGGTGTACTGAATATCGCCGCAGAGCAGTTCCACCGCTTCGACCGGCACCAGTGCGGGCCGGCGGGCATCGACCAGAATGACCGTCATCGCTGGGCCCCCTTCTCTGCCGGTGTGAACGCCGTTATATCAATCTCCCCCGCCGGCCGGCCGTCGAGTGCGAGTAACAGGTCGACGACCATCTGCACCAGGTCGAGATCCCGGATGCGGGCGGCGCCCACACCTCCGCCCTCCCTGGGGATCGGCACCTGCACCGTCGACGTCGTCGCGCGGTAGCCCGCCGCC
>CAZRFC010000312.1:0-5238 GCA_964598975.1 uncultured Mycobacterium sp.
TCGGCGACGTCGTCGGCATACTGCTTGATCTCCGCGCCGGTGGAGTACAACCGCGACCAGTTCGGGTTGGGCTCGAAAAAGTAGGAGTAGGTGGTGGTGGGGACATCGCACGCCAGCCCGGGGTAGTGGTTGACGTACCAGGTGCCGCCCAGGTCGTCGAGCCGGTCCAGGAGCACGAAATTCTCGAAGCCCAGCCGCTTGAGCTGAATGGCTGCGCCGATGCCCCCGAAGCCGGCCCCGACGATGATGACGTCGAAGTTCTGCTCGGTCATAAAGCCGACCGTACCGGACTTAGCCGAGGCCGCCGACTCGCAGCGCGGCCGCCACAGCCAGTTCGGGAACACTAGGGATGTTCGTCCCTACCGGGACGGGGACTTTGGTCCCCCTTGGCGGCTTCAGGTCGTGCCGCGCGCCGCTGACCTCGACGATCTCCGTCCGCGCCGGGATGAGTTCGACGGCCCTGCGTAGTTCGTCGAGCGATCCGAACGGGTCCGAGCTGCCGTGGGTGAAGACGGTGGGAACCCCGATCGCCGGGAAGTGCTCGGTGCGCAGCCGTTCCGGCTTGCCCGGCGGGTGCAGCGGGTAGGAGAACAGGGTCAGCTCGTCGGCGATGCCGGGCTGTTGGGCCACCACCATCGAGGTGAGCCGGCCGCCGTAGGAATGGCCCCCGGCGATCAGCGGTCCGTCGGTCAATCCGCGCACCCGCTCGGCGGCCTCGGCCACCCCGGCCTGATCGCCGGCCGCCGAACCGGAGGGCGGCCCTTTGGGCCGGCGCCTGCGGTAGGGCAGGTCGTAACGAACGGCCAGCCAACCGCGGCGGGCCCACTCCTCGCAGATTGCGATCAGCAGCGGGGACTCCCGGCTACCGCCGGCCCCGTGGGTCAGCGCCACGGAGCCCTTGGGGGTGCCGTCCGGCCGGTGGGCGACGCCCGCGATGGCGTCGAGCGCTGAGTCGATGCTTGACCTCACGCCTGCAACCGCCAGAGTGCCGACACCGGTCCGTGCCCGCCGCCCAGCGGGTAGGCCGCCCGCAGGCATTCGGTCACCCACTCCTTGCCGAAGGCGACCGCCTCGGGCATCGGGTAGCCGTTGGCCAACGCACAGGCGGTCGCCGCCGCCAGGGTGTCGCCGGCGCCGTGGTCATGCCCGGTGCTGATGCGCGGGGCGTCGAACTCGTGAAAGTCGTTGCCGTCGTAAAGCAGGTCCGGGCTGTCCGGAGCTGACCGCAGGTGGCCGCCCTTGACCAGGGCCCACTGCGGGCCGAGGTCGTGCAGTGCCCTGGCGGCGTCCCGTTGAGTGGCCGCGTCCACCACCTCGATGCCGACCAGCAGTCGGACCTCGTCGAGGTTGGGGGTCACCAGGCTGGCCAGCGGGAACAACTCGGTACGCAGGGTGCCCAGCGCGGACGGGTGCAGCAGTGGATCGCCGTGCATCGAGGCGCAGACCGGGTCGACCACGAACGGGGTGGTGCCGGCCAAGCCCAGCGTGCGCCAGCAGTCGGCGACGGTCTCGATGATCTCCGAGGAGGCCAGCATTCCGGTCTTGGCGGCCTGAAGCCCGATATCGGTGGCGACTGCCTCGATCTGGCCGGCGACGACGGCGGGCGGAATCTCGTGAAAACCCTTGACCCCCAGCGAGTTCTGGATGGTCACCGCTGTCACTGCGACCAGGGAGTGGACGCCGAGCAGCGCGAACGTCCGCAGGTCGGCCTGGATCCCGGCACCCCCGCCGGAATCCGAACCCGCGATGGTCATCACCCGCAGCGGGGTACTGCCCGGCGGGGTCAACGGCAGAAACGTCACAGGATCCCTCCCTACGCCGGCATGACCCGGACAGGTTCTAACGGTCGACGGCACCCGCCGTCCTCTCAGCGCTGCGGCGCTCCCGCTGGTTGGTCGGTTCCACGCTAGCAGGGGGATCCTCGCCTGCGAACGAGTAATTTCGGACAGGTGTTGACCAATCGTCAGATCGTCCTACGACGCCGCCCCGTCGGACTGGTGAAGCCCGACGACACCGAACTGATCAGCTCGCCGGCTCCCGTCCCGGCCGACGGCGAGGCCCTGCTGCGAACCACCTACGTCGGTCTGGACGCCGCCGTCCGAACCTGGCTCGACGACCGGCCCGGCTACCTGCCGCCGGTCGGTATCGGAGAGGTGATCCGGGCGGCCGGCGTCGGCGAGGTGGTCGAATCCCGTTGTGACGCATACCAAACTGGTGACATCGTCACCACGCTGACCGGCTTCCAGGAGTACGCGATCATCCGCGACGATGTTTTCAGCACTCCCATTCCCGGAGAGAGCGATCAGCGGGCCATCATGAGCGTCTACGGCTCCGGCGGCGCCACCGCCTATTTCGGCATGACGGAGGTCGGTCGCCCTCGGCCGGGGGAGACCGTGGTGGTGTCCGCCGCGGCCGGGGCCACCGGTTCGATCGCCGGGCAGGTCGCCAAGATCGCCGGCGCCCGGGTGGTCGGTATCGCAGGCGGTCCGCACAAGTGCCGCGCGGTGGTGGAGGACTTCGGTTTCGACGCCTGCATCGACTACAAGAACGACGACGTTGCGGCGGCCCTGAAACAGCACTGCCCCAAAGGGGTCAACGTGTACTACGACAATGTCGGCGGCGAGATCCTCAATGCCGTGCTCGGCCGCCTGGCGCCAAAGGCGCGGGTGGTGTTGTGCGGGGTGATCTCGAGTTATCTGACCGGCGAGCATCCGGGACCGTCCAACTACGTCAATCTGCTGGCCAAGACCGCCTCCATGCAGGGCTTCAACGCACTGGAGATGTGGGACCGCTTCGGAGAGGCCTTCGCGGACCTTCGGCGCTGGGGCCGGGAGGGCAGACTCGCGCACCGCGAAACCGTCTTCGACGGACTTGAGTCCTGCGTGGACGCACTCAACGGCCTGTTCACCGGTGCCAATATCGGCAAGATGCTGGTGAAGGTGAGCGAGCCGACCAGCGCTGTGGCCGGGAGCTGATCAACAATGCGTATCGGAGTCGTCGGTGCAGGAATCGCGGGGCTCTCCTGCGCCGAGGGTCTGGCCCGTCAGGGCCACGACGTGGTCCTGTTCGACAAGGGTCGCGGGCCGGGTGGCCGCATGTCCACACGCCGGATGGAGACGCCCCGGGGCGTGGCGTCCTTCGACCACGGCGCGCAGTACTTCACGGTGCGGGACAAAGACTTTGAGTCGCAGGTCGGCACCTGGATCGCCGAGGGGGTCGTCGCGCGGTGGCCGGCCGCCGGAGTCGGCGCTCACGTCGGAGTTCCCGCGATGAACAGCCCGGTCCGGCAGCTGGCCGGCCGTCACGTCGTGCACTGGGCTTCGCTGGTCACCGCCGTCGAACGGCGCGGTGCCGGCTGGCGCCTGAGAATCGGCGGTGGTGTCGAACATGACGTGGATCTGCTCGTCATCGCCGTCCCGGCCGAGCAAGCCGCGGCACTACTCGCCGAGGTTGCCCCCGACCTGTCATCCCGAGCCGGCACCGCGATCAGCGCACCGTGCTGGACGGCCATGGTGGCGTTCTCCGAACCCGTTGCCGTCAGCGCGGATTGCTGGACCGGACGCGGCGAGCAGGCGGTCGGGTGGGCCGCACGCAACAGTGCCAAGCCGGGGCGCACCGGGCCGGAGAGTTGGGTCGTGCAGGCCGGCCCCGGTTGGTCACGGCGCCACATCGACGCCCGGCCGGATCAGGTGGCCGAGGCCCTGATTGCCGGGTTGTCCGACGAACTGGGCACCCGACTGCCGCCCCCTCTCGCTGTCGCCGCCCACCTGTGGCGCTTCGCCCGGTGCGCGGAGGGCGGCGGGGGCGTCATCCTCGATGAGGGGCGGCGGCTGGGGCTTTGCGGCGACTGGTCGATCGGGCCGCGGGTCGAATCCGCCTGGGTGTCCGGTGCACGTCTCGCGGAGCGCATCGGGACGGCACCTCAGCCCTGACGCAGCTCGATCAAGACCGGGGCATGGTCGCTGGGCGCGCCGATCCGGTCCTTGCCGCTCTTGCGCTCATCGCGGACGATCTCCGCGTGCACCACCCGCTGCGCCAGTGCCGGTGAGGCCAGAATGAAGTCGATCCGCATGCCCTGGCGTTTGGGGAATCGCAGCTGGGTGTAGTCCCAGTAGGTGAACTCCCCCGGAGTGAACGAGCGCACCACGTCGGCGTAGGACGCTTCGATGGCGGCGAAGGCCGAGCGTTCCGGTTCGGTGACATGGGTGCTGTCCGCGAACGCCGCCATATCCCAGACATCTTCGTCATGAGGGGCGATGTTCCAGTCGCCCATCAGGGCGATCTGGGCTTGCGGATTCTCGGCCAGCCATGACCGCGTTGTTTTATCAAGCGCGGCAAGCCATTCCAGCTTGTAGCGATAGTGCGGATCGGCAACCGTCCGGCCGTTGGGGACGTACAGGCTCCACACCTGCACCCCCGCGCACGTGGCGCCCAGCGCGCGGGCCTCCGCGGCCGGTCCGTCCTTCCCGCCGGTCCAGTCCGGCTGGCCGTCGAAACCCACCCGCACATCGTCGAAACCGACTCGCGAGGCGATCGCCACGCCGTTCCACTGGTCGTGGCCGCAGTGCGCCACTTCGTAGCCGGCCCCCAGGAACGTCATGGCGGGGAACTGCTCATCGGAGCATTTGGTCTCCTGCATGGCCAGCACGTCGATCTCGGCGCGCTGCATCCAGTCCACCACCCGATCCACCCGCGTCCGGATGGAATTGACGTTCCAGGTAGCTACTCGAAGGCCGGACACCGCGAATTACGTTCCGTCGAATACTTCAGTGGCCGAAAGGATCCGGTACATCACCCGGCATCCACGACAGGCCCGGAACGCCCCACCCATTCGACTTGGCCGCTCGCTTGGCGGCCCTGGCGTGCCGCCCCAGCAGGGTGTCGACGTAGAGAAAACCGTCGAGGTGGCCGGTCTCGTGTTGCAGCATCCGGGCGAACAAGCCGATGCCCTCCAGGGTCACCGGGTTGCCGTCGGCGTCGAGTCCGGTGACGCGGGCCCACTCCGCGCGTCCGCAGGGGAACGACTCGCCCGGTACGGACAGGCAACCCTCGTCGTCGGTCTCGGGGTCCGGCATGGTCTCGGGGATCTCCGAGGTCTCCAGAACCGGGTTGATCACCACCCCGCGCCGGTGGGCCGCCTTGCCCCGGTCCTCGGCGCAGTCGTAGACGAACAACCGCAGACCGACCCCGATCTGGTTGGCGGCCAGACCGACTCCGTTCGCGGCGTCCATCGTGTCG
>CAZRFC010000313.1:0-5218 GCA_964598975.1 uncultured Mycobacterium sp.
ACCCAGGCCGGCCACAGCATGGCGCCCCCGCGCACGCCGGGGCACGGAGCGGGCCAGCCCGACCCCATGCGCACCAGCGTGGACAGCATGTCCGCAGGGCGCCGTGGCGGCTACCGTGGCGGCGGCGGAGGTGGATACGGCGGCGGTGGACGCAGCGGTGGCGGTCGCACTGGCGGCGGCGGCGGCGGCGGGGGCCGCCGGGGCGGCTATTGACGCAACCTCGCCACAGCGCAAAATTTCAGCAAAATTGGCCTCCAGCGCTTGCTGACATTACCTTTATAGCTGCCATTTTCATAGCAATCTGAGTACAGGCGGCTGTTCCCGGCTCCCGCGCAAGAGGACGGCGTGCACGCCGACACGCCACGGCGTGCGGCGGCGATTACCATTCCGGCCACGCGCCGGCCTCTCCGGGCCGGTCCCGCGTGCTTTTTGCCGATCGCACCATGCACCTGCCTCTTCGTTCTTGCCGCATTCGCGTCGCCACGCTCCGCCCGCTCTGGCCGGCACTCCTGGGGTTGGCCTTGCTGGCCGGCTGTTCCAGCACGCCGCTGCCGCCCTGGCCGGCCAAGGCGCCACTTCCGCCCGCCGAGCGCGGCCGCGTCGTCGCGCCGGCAGCGCGGCCGCCGGCGGCGCCTGCCGCACCGGCCGCCGTTGTGACGCCCGTACCCCTGCCCGCGCCGGCGCAGGCACCGCCGGTCGCCGCCCAGGCGCCGCAGCGCGGCGAACCCGAAGGCGTGGCGGCGCGTTTCGCCGATCCCATGGCGCGCTACCGCACGCCCGGCCTGGGGGACGGACGCCGCGCCTACACCACGAACGCCGAACTGGCCGAATGGCTCGGCACGATCGCCTCGGCGCAGCAAGGGCTGGGCACACGCACCGAACTCCTGCGTCTGGGGCCGTCGCAGCAGGGTGAACCCGTGCTGGCGCTGGTCATCACGCGTGCAGAGGGCACCACGCCGGACGCGCTGGATGCGTCGCACCGCCCCACGGTGCTCCTGGTGGCCCAGCAGCACGGCGATGAACCCGCTGGGGCGGAAGCCTTGCTGGTCATCGCGCAAGAGCTCGCCGGTGGCCTGCTGGAGCCCCTGCTTGACCGCATCAATGTGGTGCTGGTGGCGCGCGCCAACCCGGATGGCGCCGAAGCCGGAACGCGCGGCACCGCCGCCGGCGTGGACATGGACACCGACCACCTCGCCATGTCCACCCCCGAAGCGCGTGCACTTGCTGAACTGGCACGCGACTACCGCCCCATCCTGGTGCTGGATGTGCACGAATTCGAAGCCGCGGGCGCGCTGCGCGAGCAATTCGCCGCCGTGCCCAGCTACGACGCTTTCCTGCAGTACGCCACCGGGCCGAATGTGCCCGAATTTCTCAGCAAGGCGGCGCGCGAATGGTTCTACGAGCCGATGGCCGCCTCGCTCAATACCGAGCGCCTGCGCAGCGACTGGTACTTCGAAGGCATTCCGGGCACCGGGCCGGGGCGCGTCGCGGGAGGCAGTGTGCTGCCCGACAACCTGCGCAACGCCAGCGGCTTGAAGAATGCGGTCGGTTTCAGCATCGCCAGCCGCGGCGTCGGACTGGGACGCGAACATATCCAGCGCCGGGTGCACACCCTCACCACCGCCATTGCCAGCGCCTTGCGCAGCACGGCCGAGCGCTCGTCGAACCTGGAGCAGGTGCGCAGTTTCGTCGCCCGCGATACCAGCGCCGCAGCGTGCCGCGACCAGGTGGCCGTGGTCGCGGCACCGACGCCTGCCGAGCGGAGCATCCTGCTACTGGATGCGCAGTCGGGCGCCGAGCGCAGCGAGCGTGTGCAATGGGACACCCCGTTGAAATTGCGCACCACGCAGGCGCGGCCACGGCCCTGTGGATACTGGATCGCCGCGCGCGCGGACCATGTGGTAGACCGGTTGAGGCTGCTCGGCCTGCAGGTGCTGCGCGTGGCCGAGCCGGGTTCCATCCTGGCCGACAGCTATGTGCGTGGGGACACAGGGGCAGCGCCCGTGCGCCTGAGGCGCAACGCCATGGACGTGGCGGCGGGGAGCTATTACGTGCCGCTCAACCAGCCCCTGGCCTATCTGGCCGTGGCGGCGCTGGAGCCCGACAGCCCGGCTGGGTATGTGGCACGCGAGGTGGTGGAGGACACCACCGACGTGGCACGTATCGTCTCCACCCCTTCGCTGGTCTTCGAGGAAGCCAACTAAGGCCAGCGTGCGGTGCGGGCAGTTATGATCGCCCCGCTCCGCCGCCGGCGGAGCGCATCTGCCCGTAGCTCAACTGGATAGAGCAACAGCCTTCTAAGCTGTAGGTCGGGGGTTCGAGTCCCTCCGGGCAGGCCAAATCAGCGTTCCAAGCTATCTAAGAGCCTCTCAAAACCCGCACGCCTCCTAGCGTAGCGGGTTTTTTGTTGCCTCAGAGTGTTTCACAACGTACCATCACATACCAACAAAGAGTTGGTACTTCTGCCGGTATCTCGATATACCAGCTCTGCAGATACCAACAACTGGGGTATCCATGCCACTTACAGACACCTTTGTAAAGAACGTCAAGCCTTCAGGCTCCGCCACTGGCGAGAAACATGCCGACGGACAGGGGCTGTACCTGCATGTGAAGGAGGCCGGGAAGTACTGGCGCCTGAGCTATCGCCATCTAGGAAGGCAGAAGACGCTAGCGCTCGGTGTCTACCCTGCCGTCTCCCTGGCTAAAGCGCGTAAGCGAAGAGACGCGGCGCGGGAGTTGCTGGCTGAAGGGCTGGACCCGAGCGCTGCCAAGCGGGCAGAAAAGTTGGCGACGCGCGTGGCAGCGGCCAACACGTTTGAGGCAGTCGCCCGGGAATTCCATGCCACCCAGGCAAGCGGCTGGAGCCCTCGCTACGCATCCCGCTGGATTGAACGTATGGAAAAGGACCTGTTCCCCCACATCGGCAAGCTGACGCTCCCGTCTATCACAGCCCCAGTGCTCCTCGACGCGCTGCGCAAGGTGGAGAAGCGCGGGGCCAACGAAACCGCCCACACCTTGCGCCAGACCGCTGGCCAAGTATTCCGCTATGGCGTGCAAACAGGGCGCTGCGAACGCAGCCCGGTGAACGACCTGCATGGCGCGCTCAAGCCGATCGTTGTGAAGCACATGGCCGCGGTGCTGGAGCCAGCTAAGGCAGGTGAGCTTCTGCGGGCCATTGATGGCTACTCCGGCCAGCCCATGACCAAAGCGGCACTGGCGTTGTCTGCCTTGCTTTTTCAGCGGCCTGGCAACATCCGGCAAATGGAATGGGCATGGATCGACTTTGGCAAAGCCATGTTGACCATCCCTTCCCAGGACATGAAGCGGCGGCTGCAACAAAAAATCAATGGCCGACCACACTTCGTGCCGTTGGCTCCACAGGCCATCACCATCCTCAAAGAACTGCAACCTCTTACCGGCCACGGACGCTACGTGTTTCCCAGCCTGCGCACAAGTGAGCGTGCCATGAGCGACAACACCATCAACGCGGCGCTGCGCCGAATGGGGTTTGCCTCAGACGAAATGAGCGCGCACGGATTCCGAGCCATGGCGCGGACGCTCATGATCGAGCGCATTCACGGCATATCGGCTGATGTGATCGAAGCCCAGCTCGCCCATGGCAAATCAGGGCCACTGGGGGCCGCATATGACCGCGCTGAATTTATGGAGCAGCGGCGCAGCATGATGCGAGAGTGGGCCGACTACCTAGACAAGCTGCGCAGTGGGGCTGAGGTGGTCCCTCTGCGCGCTTGATGCACTTGAGATCAGTGGCTCTGCTTGTACTCCCACTCGATGCTCGTCGCCACCCGCTTTTGTCCCAGGAAGTGGGAGGGACGGTAGCGATCCGCTCCTAATGCCGCCGTGCTGCGCTCGTTTCATCGACCCCCTCACGGAACTTGCCAAATCTGAGGCGACGTCCCTGGCCACACTTCGCTGCGACCCATAGTAGGCAGTCGTAACGGCACTTCTGCCGTGCCCCATTTCCTCGGCAACGGTGCTCTTCACGAGCTGCTCCTCAGCCTTGGGCAACTGCCCCTTGGCGCCGCCCCGGGTTGGCGGAACAAGGCCGAGCTCCATGGCCCGGTTCTCGGCAAATGCAGCGCGCAACCCATGTCCGGTGATCCCCAGGTCCTTGCGGGTCAGGCCGAGCTTTTTCGCGAAGTACTTGTACCGGTCCAAATTGGCATCCAACAAGGTGCGACCTTCCGGGCGCTTGCCCGCTTCAGGCCAACCCAAATGCTCACCCAGTGCCACCAAGCTTTTCGCGAGGTCGAGTGCAGCACGCTGGCCCTCGTTCACGATTTGAATCGTGCGCGAACGTCCCCCCTTGGCAGTGCCTGGACGAAGGTTCAAGTAAAGCCCCTTGTCGTCGAGGTGCGGCTTTAAGTGCAGAACCTCCTTGCGGCGCAGGCCAAAATTATGTTGCAGCTGCACCATGGCGCCAAATCGCCGGTCAATGCGATCGGCCTTTTCATACAGCTCAGATGGGTCTATTCCATTTCCCTCCGGGCTTTGGGACTTCGTCGCAACCGTCTGGCGTTTCAGCATATTGGGATCAACATCTGGCAGGTACTTTGAAACTTCTTTCAGCAGATACGGCTTACTCATCCAGCGCAGCATTTTCCTCAGTTGGGTCACCCATACGGTCAAGGTGCCCGCAGAATTATTCGATTCCCATACCCAGGTAAGCAGGCTCTTAATGTGGCGCTCGGCAATATTTTCCGGTTTCTCGATTTGGTATCCCAGGCCCCACAGTGCTTCGCCAATACGCTTGGCGTAGTAAATAGCATCTTCGATCGTCTTGTCACTTGCTTGCTTTTGGTTGTCTGCGCGCCTGGACGCATTTTTCCTGGCGATTGCCTGGAGCTGACGAGAGAAGCGCCGAGCTCCTGGCGAGCAGGAGAGGGTTTCATTCAATTGGATGGCCATGATATTTTCCTTTTGAGTTAGCGAACTGCAGAGACCGCAAACCTCACCCTGAGGCTTGTGGGACGGATCCTTAAACAACCAGATCAGCCATATTCCAGCGTCACCTGGAATAAGACCACCCGGGGCGCGAGCCACGGGTGATTGAGGTCTTGCGCACATTCCTTGGAATGCGGCACAGCCCTCGCTGCCTATCCACCGTCTGGTAGCGGCTACGGCATTCCTCCCCCTAACGGGGAGCCCGCTGCCGACGGCGGGGATCTGGACCGAAAGTCTGCTGGTGGCCAACGGG
>CAZRFC010000314.1:0-5206 GCA_964598975.1 uncultured Mycobacterium sp.
CGCCGCCAACTACGCCGGGGACCGCGTCGCCAAACGCACCGCCGCCGAGACCATCATGCAGACGATCCTCGACACCCGGCAGGACAACGAGGAAGAGGGCAGCCTGTTCAACCGGGGCACCCAGGCCAAGATGTTCGAGGACCGCGAGGAGTTTCTGCTGTCGGCCCTGGCGCGCCGGTTGCAGCGCAATTCCAAGAAGATGTCGGCCTTCGAGGCGTTCAACGTCGCCCAGGACCACGTCATGCACACCGCCCGGGCTCACGTCGACCGCACGGTGCTGGAGGCCTTCATCGCCGGCATCGACCGCTGCGCTGACCCGGAGGCCCGGCGGATCCTCGAGATGTTGTGCGACCTCTACGCGCTGACGGTGATCGAAGCCGACAAGGCGTGGTTCATGGAGAACCGCCTGCTATCCACTGAGCGCGCCAAGGCGGTCACCCGCGGTATCAACGAGCGGTGCCGGACGCTGCGGCCACACGCCGAGACCCTGGTCGACGCATTCGGAATTCCCGAGCAACTCAGGGATGCCGAGATGCTGCATCCCGAACGCCTCCCGACACCTGGATCGTGACACCCCGTTGAATATCGCCGAGAACATCATCGATTGGCTCTACACCACACAACTCCAGATCGAGGAGCAGTGGTCCTACCTGTTGCCGACCGGGTTCACCTGGTGGGCCGACAAGTATTCGCAGACCGTGGAATTCGTCCTCGAGGAGACCGGGCCCAGCGGCGAGACCGGCTACCAGTTGGCGGTGCGAACCGACTCGCTGCCCGACCTGGACCTCGAAGACAACGCGCAGGCACAGAACAACGCGCTGCCGATGCGCGCCGCCTCGCTGGCCGGCCCGGTCTACGACGCGCCGGCCCGGCGGTTGGACCTGTGGTCACTGGTCCGGGTGACCGAGGACAACGGCGACTGGATCCGCTACTTGTTGGCCGCCGCCGCGGTGACCCAACTCGCCGAAGCGCGACTGCTGGGGCCCTTGCTCGCCGAGTCGGTCGGCGCGCTCCCTGCCACCAGCGATCACCCGGAAAACGGGGAACGCACCGACCCCCACCGGATGGCCTCGGCGGCAGGGCTTTTCGTCAGCACCGGAGACGATACCTGCGCCTGGTCCGAGTCGGAGTTCGCCGAAGTCCTCGCCCAGTGCACACCGCAAGTGCAGGGTTCGGCCGCCGCCCTGGACGGTACGGGATTCACCGTGGACTTCCCGTTCGGGGATGAGACCTCGTCCTGCCGGGTGACCGGCGACCAGCCGCATCCGTTGTACGGCAACGGACTTCTGGTCGTTCAGCGGTTTCCGGTCTCGGCCTCCACCGAATCCGAGGGCACCGCCCTGGCGCTCTCGCTCAACGGGGCCGATCTCACCCGCGAACCGGCCGGCTACGGCTTGGGCAGCTACAGCTACTCCGACGGCGCGATCCACTTCAGCGGATTCGTCCCCAACGCCCTGCACAAAGCCGGACTGCTGGCCAACCTGTACTTCTCGGCCGCTGCGCGTGCCCAACGGATGGCGTCGCGGTTCGCCGAAGGCCGCTGGGATCCCGACGCGTACTCACTGGACGCGGCGGTGCTCGAGAGTCGGCGGAAGCAGCGACTGGAAGCCATGCCCAAGGTGGAACGTGCGATGACCGGTTGCCCGATGATGCGGGCAAGAGCAGGAGGCTGATCCGTGTCCAATCCAATCCCGCTGCAAGGCGCGTCGGTGGCCATCACCGGCGCCGCCCGCGGAATCGGGTTAGCCACCGCCCGGGCCTTCCACGCCGAGGGCGCCCGGGTATTCATCGGCGACCTGGACGCGGACCTGGCCAAGTCCGCGGCCGACGAACTCGGTTGCGCCGGTGCCGGTCTCGACGTCCGGTCACGGGAGTCGTGGGAGGGCTTCCTCGCCGGCGTCGACGCCCCGTTGCAGATCCTGGTCAACAACGCCGGCATCATGCCGGCGGGCCGCTACGTCGATGAGCAGGACTCCGTCACCGACGCGATCATCGACGTCAACCTCAACGGCGTGCTGCGCGGCACCAAGCTTGTGCTGCCCGGCATGCTGGCGCGTGGCTCCGGACATATCGTCAATGTGGCCTCCTACCTCGGTGAGGTACCGGCGGCCGGACTGGCCACCTACTGCGCCAGCAAGCACGCGGTGGTGGGCTTCAGCGAGGCGCTGCGTGACGAACTGGCCGGAACCGGCGTCACCGTAACGACGGTGCTGCCGTCGGCGGTGCGAACCGATCTGGTCTCCGGGGTCAAGCTCGGCGGACTGCTGCCGACCGTGGACCCCGAGGACATCGCCGAGGCCATCGTGGCGACCTGTCGCAACCGGACCGCGATCGTCGCGGTACCGGGGTGGATGCGCAGCTACGAGGCCGCCTCGGCGCTGCTGCCCGACAAGGTGCTCGGCGCGATCCGGGGCCGGCTCACCCGGCAACGAGTGCTGCGCACCCTCGACACCGGCGCCCGGGCCGATTACGACGAACGGATCCGGCGCGGGGCTGGCTCCGGCCGCTAGAGATGGCCGACCTGGTTCAGCGCTACCTCGACGCGCTGGTGGCCGAATACGCCTGCGTCGATGATGGTGAGCTGGCCGACTACATCCCCGAGTTGGCCGACGTCGACCCAACAGGCTTCGGCCTGACGCTTTCCGCGGCGGACGGTTTCCTCTACGAATCCGGCGATGCCCGAACCGAATTCACCATCCAGTCGACCTCCAAGCCCTTCACCTACGCCCTGGCTCTCGATCTGGCCGGTAAAGACGCTGTGGATGCCAAGATCGGGGTGGAACCCTCCGGCGACGCCTTCAACGAGATCAGCGTCGACGAGCACACCAAGACCCCGAAGAACGCCATGATCAACGCCGGGGCCATCGCGGCGGTGTCCCTGGTGCCCGGCGCCAGCCCTGACGAGCGGTTCGACAGGATCCGGGACTTCTACTCCGCGTGCGCAGGCCGGCCGCTGGAGATCGACGAGGACGTGTACCGCTCGGAGAAGGCGACCGGCAACCGCAACCGGGCCATCGCCTACATGCTGACCAGCTTCGGGGTCCTCGACGACCCCGACGACGTCCTCGACGTCTACTTCCGACAGTGCTCCTTTCGGGTTACCAGCGTCGACCTCGCCCGGATGGCGGCCACGTTGGCCCGCGGCGGTGTCAACCCGCAAACCGGCCGGCAGATCACCAGTGCCGAAGTCGTGCGCCGCACCCTCAGCGTGATGGTTACCTGCGGGATGTACAACGGCGCGGGGGACTGGGTGAGCGCAGTCGGCATGCCGGCCAAGAGCGGGGTGGGCGGCGGTATCACCGCGGTGCTGCCCGGCCAGTTGGGAATCGGGGTCTATTCGCCCCTGCTGGACGGCCGCGGCAACAGCGTTCGAGGGGTGGCTGCCTGCCGCGCGTTGTCTCAGCGGCTGGGATTGCACTTCCTGACCGTCAGTCGCGAGTCGCGCGCGACCATCCGGTCGGTGCACGAGGCCCGCAATGGCGTTCGGGTCTACGAGATGCACGGCGACTTGATGTTCGCCGGCGCGGAGAAGGTGATGCGCACCGTCGACCGCGACAGCGACGATTTCTCGGTAGCGATCCTCGATGTCACCCGGGTCGACACCATCAACGACCCGGCCCGACTCCTGCTGGCCGGAATGAGTAGCACCCTGAGCCGGGCGGGCAAGAAGGGTTTCGTGGTGGATCCCGACGGGGCGGTGATTCGGCCGGGCCGGGGTTTCGACGACATTGTCTTCAGCACGATGGACGCCGCTGTGCTGGCAGCCGAGGAGTGGCTGCAAAGCCGCCAGGCGGGTCAGTGATCACCGATCAGGCCGGCGATCTGCACCCGGTCGTCATATCCGCGTAGCTTCACCGGCTTGCCGAGGCGCCAGAACCGTCGTTCGCGTTCCGAAGCCGCGGCTACGGTTTCGGCGGAGGCCAGCGCCCGACTGGGTGCGGAACGGGCCAACTCCGCCAGCCGGGCCGCCTCATTGACCGGCTCGCCGATCACCGTGTACTCGAAACGCTCTTTGGCGCCGACGTTTCCGGCCACCACCTCGCCGGACGCCACCCCGATGCGGGCCGGGCACTCCGGCACCTCCCGGCGCAACCGCTGGACGATTGCCCGGGTGGTGGCAAGGGCGTCGTCCTCGGGGTTGCTGCGCGCCACCGGGGCGCCGAAGACCGCCAGTGCGGCGTCGCCCTCGAACTTGTTCACCAGGCCGTGGTTGTTGTCCACCTCTTCGACGATCACGCCGAAGAACCTGTTGAGCAATTCGACCACCTCGATGGGCGGCCGGCTGGTGACCAGTTTGGTGGATCCGACGATGTCGACGAACAGCACCGCGACGTGACGCTCTTCACCGCCCAGCCGGGGGAGGCGCTGTTCGGCCGCCGCGGCAACTTCCCGGCCGACATGGCGGCCGAACAGATCCCGCACCCGTTCCCGCTCCCGCAGACCGTCGACCATGGTGTTGAATCCGCGCTGCAACTCGCCGAGTTCGGTGCCGTCGAACACCACAACCTTGGAGTCCAGGTCGCCCTCCTCGACTCTTTTGAAGGCCTCCCGAACCATCCGTACCGGGGTGGCGGTCAGCCAGGCGTGAATCAACATCAGGATGAAGCCGAAGAGGAAGGCCGCCGCGGAGGTGATCAGGATGGCCACTTCCAGTTGGGTCTGACTCAGGTTGTCCAGCATGAGCGAGAACATCCCCACCAGGCCGATCCCGATCAGCGGTAGTCCCGAGCACACCATCCAGATCGTCATGGTGCGGCCCAGGATTCCCGGCGCGAGCCGGCGCGGGGCCTCCCCGGCAGCCAATGCCTGCGCGGCGACCGGACGCAACGCGAACTCGGCGAACAGGTAGGAACCGGTGGCCACCAGCGCCCCGCAGAACGTCATGGCCAGCGACATCCTGGGGATGAAGTCGGTGTTGTAGCGGCCATAGAGGACTGTGAGCAGAACCGCGCCCAGTCCCCACAACACAAGATGAACCAGTGCGATCCGCCACGGGGTGAGGAATACATTGTGCTGGTCGGTTCGGTCCGGCGGCCGGTCCTCGATGGACCAGCGCAGGTCCTTGACCGTACGCGTGGTGATCCACCAGGTGCCGCTGGCCAGCGCCAGCGCGGTGTACGACGGAAGTACGACCATCGGCAGCCAGAACGGTACGTCGCTGAAAACGCTGGGGACCGGGAACGCCACTGCCACCAGGAGCAGCGCG
>CAZRFC010000315.1:0-5199 GCA_964598975.1 uncultured Mycobacterium sp.
GCAGATCGTGCGCTCTCTGGTGTCCGCCGAGCTCGTCGTCACGCTGGAGATGCGGCAGGCCCGCGGTGGGGGCACCGACGTGGTGTTGCGGGTGCCGATCCGGCCCCGGCAGGCAAAAAACTAAGGGGCCAGGCAAAACTAAGGGCCCCGGCAAACGCCGGGGCCCTTAGTTGAAGGTTCTGCTTTAGACGCCGGTGCGGGCCCGGGTGCGGGCGTTGCGGCGCTTGAGTGCGCGACGCTCGTCCTCGCACATGCCGCCCCACACGCCGGCGTCCTGGCCGGAATCAAGCGCCCAGCTCAGGCACTCGGTGGTCACCGGGCAACGGTTGCAGACCAGCTTCGCGTCAGCGATCTGGGCAAGAGCCGGACCGCTGTTTCCCACCGGGAAGAACAGCTCCGGATCCTCGTCCCGACAGACCGCCTTGTGGCGCCAATCCATTAGTCTCTACTCCTCACTAGTTGTACGCGCAGTTGAACAGGGATTTCCCAGCGGCCGGAGCCGTTAACCTGCGCACATACAAATGTTGTTGCACTGTTACGAAGATGGTTTCACAGCCGTGACGGAAGTCAAGGGAACTTGACGGAACCGTGGGCTATCTCACTCCGCGAGCGTGTTTAGGCCCAGGTGAGTGGAGAATACCCCGCCCGGTTCGCGGCGTTTACCCGGGGGTCGGTGCGACCACATTGAGGGCATCCGGGACGGATGTGAACGTCATTTCGGTGCGCATCCCCAGGAAGTCCCCGTCGGATTGACAGGCGATCGGCTCGGCCGCGGTGATCCGCACCCAGGCCAGGTCGTCCTCCCGGATCAGGTTCTTGCCCTTGATATCGGGATTCTTGGACCACATTCGGCGTACCACGGCCAGGTTGGTCAGGACATTCATCGAGGTGACGGCGAAAATCCCGAGGCCGCCCTCGAACGTGGTGTCCGGATTGGTGAAGATCGGCCGTTTGTTGGCGTAGGTCCAGGGGCTGGCGTTGGAGACGAACGCGAAGTGCACGCCCTCGACCGGCTCGTGGCCGGGGAGATGCACCGTGAGCAGCGGCTTTGCCCGGGCGTTGATCAGCATCTCCCGGGTCGCTATCCGGATGTAGCGGGCCGCGGTGACCTTGCGGCCCTTGGCGCGCTGGGCCTCCACGGCCGCCACCACGTCGCCGTCGACGCCCATTCCGGCGGTGAACACCGCCCAGCGTTCGCCGCAGTCCATCAGGCCGATCCGCCGCCACGACCCGCCGCGGCGGTAGCCGTCGAGCAGGTCGACGAGCTGATTGGTGGCCTCGATCGGGTCGGGGCTGATGCCCAGGGCGCGGGCGAACACGTTGGCAGCCCCACCGGGGACCACCGCGACCGCGGGCAGCGAGTCGGCGGCGGCCCGGCCCTGCCCCGGCTGGCCGAGCAGACCGTTGACCACTTCGTTGACCGTGCCGTCCCCGCCGTGCACGATGATCACCTCGACGCCGTCCCGGTGGGCCGCCTCGGCGATCTCCACGGCGTGGCCGGCCCGGTCGGTGTGCGCGACGACCAGGTCCACCCGGCTTTCCAGGGCGTGTGCCAGCAGGTCGCGGCCCGCCGGCGTCGTCGACGTGGCGTTGGGGTTGACGATCAACACGGCCCGCACGAGCGATGAGCCTAATCTGAGTGGCATGCGCGAACTGATGGCAGCCGCAGCGGTCCTGGCCTCCTGCACCCTCGCCGCGGCCCCGGCGGCGGTAGCCGCCCCGCCCGCCCCGGCGTTGGTGCTCAGCGTCGAGGACGTCCGGACCATCGCCGGCAACGCCGACCTGGCTCCGGGGCAGCAAGTCGACTCCCCGGGGGGTCAGCACCAGTACGACGCCCAGTACCCGAGTGAATGCCATGCCGTCTTCAACCAGGACGACGCCTTCGCCAGCGGCTTCACCGAGTTCCGGTCGGTGACCTACACCGGGGCGGCCAGTCGGGCCGTCACCCAGGCTGTCGCGGTGTACCCGGATGATGCGGCCGCCCGGGCGGCCCTGACCCGCGTCGGATCGTCGTTGCGGGCCTGTTCGGAGCTGGGTGCGGACAACATGGCGGTCACTACCCAGCTGCTGGACCAGAGCAGTTTCGCGCTGTGTCAGGCCCAGTGCGCCACCCTCTACCGGGCCGCCGGACCGGTGCTGATCGCGGTGAGCGCCTCGAAGTTCGGCGATTCCGACCGGATCGCCACCGCCGTCCTGCGGCAGATCACCAACCGGGTGAGCGCGTGATCCCGCAGAGCGTGCGGCGCGCGGCCGTGCTGGTGGCCCTGCAAGGTGCCGTCGTGACCGCGGCGGCCGTGGTGTTCGTGATCCGCGGCCTGGCCGGCGCCGACCGGCACATCGTCGACGGGTACGGGAACGCGGCCTGGTTCGGCATCTTCGGCGGGGCGTTGCTGGCCGCCGCGTGGGCGCTGTGGACGGGCCGGCGGTGGGGCCGGGGTATCGCGGTATTCGCGCAGATGCTGCTGTTGCCGGTGAGTTGGTATGTCGGGGTGGGGTCGCATCAGTGGTTCTACGCCATTCCGGTGGCAGTGGTGTCGCTGCTGATCATCTTCTGGCTGCTGCTCAGCCGCGACACCATTCAGTGGATGTCGGCCAGCGCGGACAGTTCCGCACCCGACACCCGGTAGGTGATCCACTCGTTCATCGGCCGCCCGCCCACCGAGTCGTACAGGGCGATCGCGTCGGTGTTCCAGTCCAGCACCGCCCAACTGAGCCTGCTGTAGCCGCTCTCCACGCACACCCGGGCCAGGGTGGCCAGCAGCGCCTTCGCCAGGCCGCGCCGGCGGAAGTCGCTGCGCACGAACAGGTCCTCAAGGTGAATGCCCGCCACACCGTCCCAGGTGGAGAAGTTGCGGAACCACAGTGCCATCGCCGCCGTCGCACCGTCGACCTCGGCGACATGGCAGGAGGCGACCGCTCCGTCGCCGAACAGTGCTGCGGTGATCTGGCTTTCGGTCACCGTGCACTCGTCGGGTGCCCGCTCGAACTCGGCCAGTTCGTGGATCATCGCGACGATGTCGGGCACGTCGCCGGGCCGGGCGGGTCGGATGTTCACGGCTGAACCCCCGGTTGGACCCACGATTGCACCCCCAATGCCGACAGGATGGTCCGGAACTTCACGGTCGTTTCGGCGACCTCCTCGTCGGGATCGGACTCGGCGACGATGCCGCCACCGGCCTGCGCCAGCGCGGTGCGCCGGTCGGCGGACAGTTGCGCCCCGCGGATGGCGACCACCCAGCGTCCGTCGCCGCGGCCATCGCACCACCCGACCGCCCCCGCGTAGAACCCGCGGTCACCTTCGAGGTCGGCGATCAGATCCACCGCCGCGGCGGTCGGCACCCCGCCGACGGCGGGGGTCGGATGCAGTGCCAACGCCAGATCCAATGCGGTGATCGAACTTTCGCGCAGCGTCCCGCGGATGGGCGTACTCAGATGCCACAGTGCGGCGGTGTGCGTCAGCTGAGGCTGCGGTGCTACCTCGAGGGTGCTGCACAGCGGTTCCAGGGCCGCCCGCATGGTGTCGACGACGAGTTGGTGCTCGTGGCGGTTCTTGGCCGAGGCGGCCAGCGCGGTCCCGTTGGCGGCGTCCACGTCCGGGTCCGGCGACCGCGGGGCCGAACCGGCGAACGGCTGGCAGGTCACCTGATCGCCGCTCCGGGCCACCAGGAGTTCCGGGCTGGCGCCCACCAGCACCTGGCCCGGGTGGCCGGCGGGGGAGAGGTCGGCCAGGTAGGCGCTAGCCTCCGGGTCGGCGTCGACCAGTCGGTGCAGTAGCGCCATCGGGTCGATGGCGCCGGCCGCCACCAGCCGCAATGCCCGGGCCAAAACCACCTTCTGCAAGGGGTTCTCCGGATCCCGCAGGAGAGTCACGGCGGCCTGCACACGGGCCCGGTGCACCGCCGGGTCGGGCAGCGTCTCGGCGATACGCACCGCCGGCAGCCGGGTGCCCGCCTCGGGCGGCAGGGAGTCGGCCAGCTGGACCGGCTCGTACAGCGCCGCGGGGCGGCGCACATCGAAGGGCAGCGCGCCCACGATCAGGTCGGCCGCGCCGTCCCGCAACGCCTCCACGGCCGCCGTGACGTCGTCGTAGCCGGCCTTGATGCCCTGCGCGACAACGGTTCCGGCGACCCCGGTCAGTGCGAAGCTGATCACCGGCTGGTCAAGCCCGGGCTGGTCAAACCGAGGGCCGAGAGCTGGCGCAGGCCGTACTCGAAGCCGCACACCGACACCGCGGCGGTGCCGAACCCGTACCGGGCGCCCTCGCGCAGCGGCTGCTCCACCCAACGGGTGATCACCGATCGGGAGAAGTGGCCGTGACTGACGAACACCACATCCCGCTCGCCCATGTGGTCCAACGCGAAGGCCACCGCCTGGTCGGCCCGCATGCTGACCTGATCCACGCTCTCCCCGCCCGGGCAGCCGTAGGTCCACAGCAGCCAGCCCGGGGTCTGGGTGCGGATCTCGTGGGTGGTCAGGCCCTCGTAGTCGCCGTAGTTCCACTCGACCAGCAGCGGGGAGATCTCGTCGACGGCCAGCCCGGCCAACTCGGCGGTCGCCACCGCCCGCCTGCGGGGGCTGCTGATCACCAGCGGGTTGTTCAAGTCCAGCCCGGCCAACGTCAACGCGGCCAGTTTTGCCTGTTCACGACCGTGTTCGGTGAGGTCGAGGTCGGTGTAGCTGGTGTGTTTGCGGTCCCGGGACCACTCCGTCTCGCCGTGCCGGAGTAGGACCAGCCGATGCTCACCGACACTCACGTCAACCGATTGTGCACGAACCTGAGAGGATGGTCGTCGTGATGCGCGTTCTGGCAGTGGCCAACCAGAAGGGTGGGGTGGCCAAGACGACCACGGTCGCGTCGCTGGGGGCGGCGTTCGTGCGGGAGGGCAAGCGGGTTCTGCTCGTCGACCTCGACCCCCAGGGATGTCTGTCCTTCTCTCTGGGCACCGACCCCGACAAGCTGCCGGTGTCGGTGCACGAGGTGCTGCTCGGCGACGTCGAGCCCAGCGCGGCGCTGGTGACGACCCCCGAGGGGATGCAGTTGCTACCGGCCAACATCGACCTGGCCGGTGCCGAAGCCATGCTGCTGATGCGGGCCGGCCGGGAGTACGCGCTCAAGCGGGCGCTGGACAAGTTGGACGCCTCCCCTGACTACCGCTTCGACGTGGTGATCATCGACTGCCCGCCGTCGCTGGGAGTGCT
>CAZRFC010000316.1:0-5198 GCA_964598975.1 uncultured Mycobacterium sp.
CTCGCTCCTCCTCCGCCTCGTCCCTCGGCGGCATCGTCGACTCGGGGGTCGGACGTCCTCGCTCCTCCTCCGCCTCGTCCCTCGGCGGCATCGTCGACTCGGGGGTCGGACGTCCTCGCTCCTCCTCCGCCTCGTCCCTCGGCGGCATCGTCGACTCGGGGGTCGGACGGTCCCACACCGAGGACACCATGGTGGCCATCGTGAGTCTGGGCGCAACCCGGATGTTCGGCATGCGCCCGCGCAGCGGCGGCGCCTCGCTGCGGCTACCCCAGTCCCACGGGGACCTGTTGGTGATGGGGGGATCCTGCCAACGCACGTGGGAGCATGCGGTGCCCAAGACCGCCGCGCCGGTCGGGCCGCGGATCAGTGTCCAGTTCCGGCCGCGAGGAGTGCGGTGACCTACTTCCGGATGGCGTTGACGCCGGCGATCAGCAGGTCGCGCGCCCGCTGGGTGTTCACCGGGACGGTCGGCTTGTTCGGCAGCACAAGGGGATTGGCCGAGACGATCACCTGGTAGTCGCCGAAGTGCGCGGAGTAGTTGAACACCTCGCCGGTGCGGGCCTTACCGTCGGTGGCAAGGGTCTGGACTACCCGGTGCACCCCGATGGTAGTGGTGCCGTCGATCTTGGGCACCTCCACCGCTTCGACGGTTCCGCGCACGGCCCCGCCGTCGAAGGTGACCTTGCGGCACTTGTCTCCGGGCTCGGCAACCGGCACGGGTTCGTTGGTCTGCACCGCGATCACGATGAACCGGTTGCCCTCACCCTCGGCCGAAACCGCCGCCATATTGCCCTCGGTGCCGGTGGGCACCAGTTGCCCGGTGGCGAATTTCGCGCAGTCCGCCGGTTGGAACTTCATTCCGTCCGGCAGCTTCTGTCCGGTCAGGAACTTCGGATCGATTCCGGTGGGGGGCACCTCGGTGACGGCGAACTGCTTTCCGAAGCTGGACCTCAGCTCGGTGATCTTGCCGATATCGGCCGTTGGTGCCGGCTCACCACAGCCCGCGAGCACGGCGACGCAGCCGGCCACGGCGGCACACCTGGGGATCAACACCGGCGCCAATGTACCCGCAACGCCGTGCCGGCCAGGCAAGCAGTCAGCGGTTGAGCCGCCAGATGTCGGCGGACATCACCGTGGCGAAGGTGCACCACAGCGGGTAGGGCGCCAGCGCGGCGCCGAACTTCAGGTCCGCGTCGGCGGCGCGGCGGGTCAGGTCGGCGCTACTGACGGCCAACGCGGCGGCCGCCACGGCGGCGGGTGCCATTTGGCGCTTCCCGAAGAATACCCAGCTCCAGCCGGCATTGAGCACCAGGTTGGTCCCGAACGCGGCGATGTACCGGCCGGCCTTGCCGTGCTGTCCGTCGGCGCGGAACCGCTCGATCACCGCCGCGGACGTGGCGGCGATATCGACGTACAGCGCCGTCCAGGCGATCGGGAACACCGCGTTGGGCGGCACATAGTCCGGCTTTCGGATGGTGGCGTACCAGCCCTGGACGCCCTCACGGCTGGACACACTGCCGGCGATCGCCGCCGCCGCCGTGGCCAACCCAGTTCCCAACAGCGCTTTCCGCATGGCCTCAACCTATCAGCGGTCAGCCGCCGGAGGCACGCACGACTTCCCTTGTCATAGCGCGGATTTCATCGACGCTGGTCGCATCGATCCGAAGATCCCCGGTGTCAGGCACCGCGAATTCCGTGGTGACCACGCCGGGTTCGTCGCGCTCCCACTCCACGCCGAAACGCTCGAGAATGGCGCGCATGGAATGGTTCTCGGCCAGACAGCGGGCGGTGAAACGCTGGACACCGCCGACTCTTGCCGCGACGGTGATCGCATCCATCAGAAAGTTTCCGATCCCGCGGCCCTGGTAGGGGTCGGCGATGATGAACGCGATCTCGGCCGACGCCGGGTCGCCGACGTCGCGGACGAAACGGGCATCGGCCACCACGGGCCCGTCGACCCCGTCGGCGAGTACCCAGACGAAGTGGTCGATGTAGTCGACCTGAACCAGGTAGTTGATGAGCGATGGGCTCGGCGCCCGGGTGGACATGAATCGGCGGTAGAGGGTCTCGCTGGAGAACTCCGCCGAGGGGTGGTTGAGTCGCTCACTGTCACCGGGGAGCACCGGACGGAGGAGTAACTCGGTGTTCTCCTTGAATCCGACCCGGATCGGGGTGATGAAGGCGGCAAGTCGCTGGCGGACGAAGCGCAGCATTCGTTCGCTGACCCCGGGAAGGTCGACCATCGCGGCGAAAGCCTTCTCGTCACCGATGAACCCGGTCAGCGTCTGGGAGGCGGTGACGGTGGCGGTGCGTGGTCGGTCACGTAGCAGGGCGATCTCGCCGACGATCACTCCGGCCGAGGCCTCGTCGATCAGCACGACGCCGTCGTCGTTGGTGTGACTGACCTCCACCTGTCCCGACTGGATCAGGACGAAGAAGGAGGCCTCGTCCCCTTGGCGCATCAGCACCTGGCCCCGCTCGGCACGCAGCGGGCGCAGCCGTTCGGCGACCGGCAGCAGCTGCTCGGCCGAGCAGTCCTCGAACAACCCCATCTCAGCGAGGCTCTCGACCCGCAGCGCCACCAGTTCGGGGGTGTCGACCAGCGCCGACGTCAGGCTCTGCGGCGCCTGGCCGCCGTGTTCGGCGGTCATCGTCTGATCACCTGACTAGTAGGCCATAAGATTGACGATTCCGCCGAATACCCTGGGCAGTGCGCTTGCGGCCGGCACGATCGCGGCTCGTACACCGGGCATCCCGCTGGCCTGCAGCAGTCCCGCGGTGAGCAGTCGGTAGCGGCGTGACATCGCCCGCCACTGCCGGTCGTAGTCGCCCGCGGTGTCGGCCAGCACGCACTTGACCGCTAGTTCTGCGCCGCCGAAGGCGATGCCGAGGCCTTCGCCGGTGAGCGCATCGACGTAGCCGGCGGCGTCACCGACCAGCAGCACCCGGCCCGAGGCGCGACTGCGGACGCGTTGGCGCAGCGGCCCCGCGGCGCGGTCGGAGCCGTGCTCAACACCGTCGAGTCGTTCCGTCAGGGCCGGGAAGTCGAGCAGGTGGTCGCCGAACTTGCCCTGCCGCGAGGTCAGAATCGCCACTCCCACCATGTCGTCGGAAACCGGGGTGACATAGGCCTCGGTGTCGTGGGCCCAGTACACCTCGACGGTGTCACTCCATGGCGCTACCTGATAGTGCCGTCGGATGCCCCAACGCCGGCGGGCGGGCGCCGGACGATTGAGACCCAGCGACCGCCGGATCGGCGAGTGCAGACCATCGGCGGCGGCCAGGTAGCGGGCCCGCAGGTCCCCGCATCGCACCGAGTTGGCGTCCTGGCTGACACCGCCGATCTCCCCCTGGACGATGCGCACCCCGGCGGCGATCGCCGTGTCGTGGAGACCCTGATAGAGCACCGTGCGCCGCACACCCAGACCGGTTCCGGACCGGAAGTAGGCCGGGACGCGGCGGCGGTCATCGAGGTAGGTGATGCCCCGGAAAGGCTTGCCACGCAACGGGACACCGATTGCCGTGAGCTGTTTGACGGTGTGCGGCATCAGACCCTCACCGCAGGCCTTGTCGATCGGGCCTGGTCGACGGTCGACGACGACCGCCTCCAGGCCGGCGCGCGCGGCGTGGACCGCGGTGGCCAGTCCGGCCGGTCCGCCGCCGGCAACGAGAAGATCGATCACGCCAGCCTCGCCAGTGCGGAGTTCTCGACGCTGATCCGCTTGGTCAGCAGCAGTGCGTTGAGCACGGTGAACGTCAGCGCCGTGATCCAGGCACTGTGCACCAGGGGCAGGGCGATGCCCTCGGCCACCACGGCGACGTAGTTGGGGTGGGAGAACAGCCGGTATGGTCCGCCGGTGATGCGTTCGGCACCGGGGATGACGACCACCCGGGTGTTCCACTGCCGACCCAGTGTGGTGATGCACCACCACCGCAGAATCTGAGCGGCGAAAACGACGGCCAGCATCGGCCACCCCAGCGCTGGGATGAACGGGCGATCCATCGCGGAAACCTCGACCAGGCAGCCCACCAGCAGTCCGGTGTGCAGCAGCACCATCACCGGATAGTGCGACGCCCCGAACTCGACACCGCCGCGGGCCCGACTCCAGGCGAGGTTGCGCTGCGCCACGACCAACTCGGCCAGCCGTTCCACGCCTACGGCGGCGATCAGAAATACGTACCAGTTCACGGGTCAATCCCATTGCATGAGAACGAGTTCCGAGCAGAACCCGGGCCCCATGGCCATCATCATCCCCGGCCCGGCGGCCGGGCGCTTGGCGATGGTGTCGCGCAGCACATGCAGCACCGACGACGATGAGAGGTTCCCGATGTCGGCGAGCGACCGCCAGGTGAGTTCCAGTGCGTCGTCGGGCAGTCCAAGGCTGGAGACGATGGCGTCGATCACTTTCGGCCCGCCGGGATGACTAACCCAGGTGCGGATGTCTTCCTTGGTCAGGCCGTGCGGCCCGAGGAAGTTCGCCACATCGTCCGGCAAGTACCGGCCGACGACCTCGGGCACGTCCGGCGAGAGCACCAACTTCAGGCCGTTGGAGCCGACGTCCCATCCCATCGTCCGCAGCGAACCGGGGTAAAGATGGCTGCGACTGTCGAGCACGGCCGGTCCCGACACCCCCATCCGTTCCGCGCGTCGCTCACCGACGGCCACCACGGCCGCCGCCCCGTCACCGAACAGTGCGGTGCCGACGAATCCTGCGATCGTGGGCTGGACCGCGGGGAACGTCAGCGAGCAAAGTTCAACGGAAAGCAGAACGGCGACGCCATCGGGGGCACCGCGCAGGTAGTCCTGCAGCCTGGCCACCCCCGCCGCGCCGGCCACGCAACCCAGGCCGAACATCGGCACCCGACGCACGTCTGTCCTCAGGCCCAGCCGCTCGGCCACCCGCGCCTCCACGGACGGCACCATGATGCCGGTCACCGTGGTGGACACGATCAGATCGACGTCGGCTGCCGCGAGGCCGGCTTCGTCGAGTGCGTCCGATACCGCGACGCAGGCGAGTTCGACGGCGTTCTCGATGAAGATGTCGTTGGCCTCACCGAAGTCGGTGAGGTGCCGGTAGCGGTCCAGCGGCAGCACCAGGTTGCGGTGGTTCACCTTCGCGGCCCGGTGCATCTGACGGACGATTTGCTCGTGCTCGGCCATCGCCGGAAGCGTCAGGAAAGCCTCGGCGATCTCGTCC
>CAZRFC010000317.1:0-5189 GCA_964598975.1 uncultured Mycobacterium sp.
GGCACGCCGGTGAAGTCCTGCATGATCACCCGGGCGGGGGTGAACTGGATCTCGATGCTGGGCTGTGCCGACGGGTCCCAGTTCGCGATCGCCTGGATGTGGTCGGAGGTGATGTTCGCGCCGTCCTCGGTGCGCAACAGGTTCTCGGCGAGGACCTTGAGGCTGTACGGCAGCTTCTCGGTCCCGGGAACCGCGTCGAGGCGGTAGATCTCGTAATTGTTGTCCCCGACCTTGAGGGTGTCACGGGCCCCGAACGAGTTCAGGGAAGAACTTGCGCTGCTCACATCAACTCCCGGCGTGTGCTGTTCCCGCCAGACGGCGGGCAGGTCGGATATTAACGGGGTGCTGGCCGACCCGGAGTGGCCGACCCCCGCAGGTTCCAGTCTTGTCTCTCGCGGCGCGTGCTGCCACCCCCGCGGCCACAGCGCGGTACCGTCGGGCCCGTGAGCTCCCTGACCGCTCCCATATTTCAGCCGGCCGACCTGCCTAGCTTCATTCCGGTGGAGGTGTGCACCGCCGTCGGGCTCCCGACGTCGGCGCCGCTGGACGACTGCATGTCCACAGTCAAGGCCGAGGTCGGCAAAGACGGCGTGGCCGCGCCGGCCGAGTACGTACCCGGTCTGCAGAAAGTGGTCGCGGGTGCCAAAGACCGGGGCGTCAACCTTAAGGTCGTCGTGATGCAGGAAAGCCCCATCATCGACACCCCGCTGCGCGATATCGCCACGCAGGTCGGTCAGGCCTATCCCGAGTCCACGGTGTTGGTGCTCAGCCCGGGGTGGGCTGGAACCTACAGCGCCAGCTACGACCGGGTGCTGTTGGAGGCCGGTCAGGACGTCGCCAAACTGGACGCCAATCCGGTCCAGTCGACGCAGAATTTCGTCGACCAGTTGACGACGCCGATATTCGACTGGACGGCATTCACAATCGTCGTTGTTTTGGCGGTCGGCGGTGCGGCGTTTGCGACCCGACTTCTTCAACGGTGGGGAAAGTCGGCCGCGACCGCGGCATCTTCCACCACATAGTGCAGCCTGCAATTTCATTGCCTACTGCCTGTTTTATGGCAATTCTCTAAAGGTCACTATTCGGTTACACCTGCGGAAATACAAACGTGTAATTCATTCCGCCGGTTTCTTCTGCGTCAACTGTGACGTACGGTGCAACTGAAGCCATTGTTATTCATGTGGCAAATGGGGCGTTTGTTACGTGAGTGACAAGTCGTGGAGCGCTAGGAGTCGGAGTCGAATGAGACCTTCCCCCCGCGGATTTGGTACCGCCGGCCGGGCTGCCCGGGCGGTGTGTCCGCTGACCCTTACCGTCGCGATGACCCTCACCGTTCCGGGCCTCGCGCAGGCCGATCCCGACCAGGAGCCCACCAGCGTGGCGGCACTCGTCGCCGACGTAGCCGAGGCCAACCAGCAACTCCAGGACGTCGGCGCGCAGGTGCAGATGCAGCAGGAGAGCGTCAACAAGGCGATCATGGAAGTGCAGGAAGCGCGAGACGCCGCGGCCGCTGCCCAACAGCAGATCGAGATCAGCCAGCAGGCCGTCGTGGATGCCGAGGCCGCGATCGTCGGGGCGCAGCAGAAATTCGACACGTTCGCCGCCGCCACCTACGTCAACGGTCCGTCCGCCTCGCTGGTGCTGGCGCGTACGCCGGAAGAGATGATCGCAAGCGCCTCTGCCGGGGAGTCCTTCGCATTGAGCGCCCAACAGGTTATGGCTGGTCTGCGCCAGGCCAAAGCCAAGGCAGTGGATTCCGATGCCGCGGCGCAGCGGGCCAAAGTGATGGCGGACGAGGCATTGCAGGGCGCCCAAGCCAGCCAGGACGCGGCGGTGGCCGCGCTGACCAACGCCCAGGAGGCCTTCCGCCGCCAGCAGGCCGAAATCGACCGGCTTGCCGCCGAGCGCAAGCAGGCCCAGCAGAAACTCGAGGCGGCCCGCGCCTGGTCCACCCCCGCGTCGGCCGGGGTCGTGGCGAGCGGGGGAGCCGGCGTGCCGGAGTCTGCGCCGGTCGCCGACGCCGCCGCAGCGGTGGCCGAATCAGCACCGCAGGCCGCCGCCGATCCGGGTGACTGGGACCGCGACGGCAGCCGGCCGGCCCCCGCTGCGGGGGCCAAGGTTCCTTACGGTGACCCCTCCGAGTGGGACCTCACACTCCCTGCGGTACCCAGTGCCTTCATATCCGGAGACCCGGTCCAGATCATCAACGCCATTCTTGGCATCGCGCAGAACTCGTTCCAGACGACCCAGCAGTTGGGCAAGAAGTTCCTGCAGAAGCTGGGCATCCTCAAACCCACCGACACCGGCATCACCAACGGTGGCGGCATCCCACTGGTCTACGGCAACCAGGCCATCGAGTACGTCATCAAACGGGCGCAATCCCAGATCGGCGTGCCGTACTCCTGGGGCGGCGGGAACGCCGCCGGGCCGAGTCGGGGCATCGACTCCGGCGCCGGCACTGTCGGCTTCGACTGCTCAGGACTGGTGCTCTACGCCTTCGCCGGCGCGGGTATCAAGCTGCCGCACTACTCGGGCTCCCAATATGAGATGGGCCGCAAGATCCCGGTGGCACAGATGCGCCGCGGCGATGTGCTCTTCTGGGGACCCAACGGCAGTCAGCACGTCGCGATCTTCCTGGGTAACAACCAGATGATCGAGGCTCCCTACACCGGGTCGTTCGTCAAGATCTCGCCGGTGCGTACCAGCGGTATGACGCCCTTCGCCGTCCGCTACATCGAGTGGTGAGGCCAGCTATGCCGTCGCGCAAACTGATGTCCCGCAACCTTTTCCGGCCGCTACGTGCACTGGCGGTCCTGCTGACGGCACTCATGCTGTCCATCGGGCTCGCCACCTCGGCGAACGCCGCCCCGACGGCGGTCGACACCGAATGGGACCCCACCCTGCCCAAGCTCATCAGTGCCGGAGCGCCCGGCGACCCGGTAGCCGTCGCTCAGGCCTCGTTGGCCTTCACCCAGCAGGCCGCGCAGGCGACCATGGACCTGGGCAAGAAGTTCCTCGCCGGCTTGGGTATCGGCGGCGGACCGGCCGCCGTCCCCGGCGGCCGGGTCAGCGGGCCGCAGGCTGTCGAGTACGTGATCCGTCGCGGTGCCTCCCAGCGTGGGGTTCCGTACTCCTGGGGCGGCGGGGCGATCAACGGACCCAGCGAGGGGGTGGACCACGACGCCGGAAAGGTCGGCTACGACTGCTCGGGGTTCACCCGCTATGCCTTCGCCGGCGTCGGAGTGCAGATCCCCAAGTACTCCGGCGACCAGTACAACGCCGGCCGGCACGTACCACCGTCGCAGGCCAAGCGCGGAGATCTGATCTTCTATGGTCCCGAGGGAAGCCAGCACGTGGCCATCTATCTGGGCAACGGGCAGATGATGGAGTCCTCATCGGCGGCCGGGCAGGTCACCGTCGGCCCGGTTCGCACCGCCGGTATGACGCCCTACCTGACCCGGATCATCGAGACGTAGCGGGGACGCGCCAGCGATCGACCCGCGTCGACGGATTTCGAATCGCCTGGAATAGTTGTCTGCGGGCACCTGTCAGCACTGTGTGCCGGCCAATAGCTGTGGAGGAAATTGATGACGTCACCAGGTGGGTCGCTCGCGGGTTCGGGTAGCTACGCGAGCTCCAACTCCGCCACCGTTACCAGCTCGGGATCCGGGGGAACTGGCAACGGTCTGGCTGGCGAGGTGAACACCCTGGAACGGGCGATCTTCGAGGTCAAGCGGGTCATCGTCGGGCAGGACCAGCTGGTCGAACGCATTCTGGTCGGTCTGCTGGCCAAGGGGCACGTCCTGCTCGAAGGTGTCCCGGGCGTGGCCAAGACACTCGCAGTGGAGACCTTCGCCAAGGTCGTCGGCGGTACCTTCTCCCGCATCCAGTTCACCCCCGACCTGGTGCCCACCGACATCATCGGCACCCGCATCTACCGACAGGGCCGCGAGGAGTTCGACATCGAACTGGGACCGGTGGTGTGCAACTTCCTGCTCGCCGACGAGATCAACCGCGCCCCGGCGAAGGTTCAGTCCGCCCTGCTCGAAGTCATGGCCGAGCGCAAGATCTCCATCGGCGGCCGCGACTACCCGCTGCCCAAGCCATTCCTGGTGATGGCCACCCAGAACCCGATCGAGAACGAGGGTGTCTATCCGCTGCCGGAAGCCCAACGCGACCGCTTCCTGTTCAAGATCAATGTTGACTACCCGTCGCCGGAGGAAGAGCGGGAGATCATCTACCGGATGGGCGTCACGCCGCCGGAGCCCAAGCAGGTTCTCGAGACCGGTGATCTGCTTCGCCTGCAGGGCGTGGCGGCCAACAACTTCGTGCACCACGCCCTCGTCGACTACGTCGTCCGGGTCGTCACCGCCACCCGTCGGCCCGAGCAGTTCGGCATGCCTGACGTCAAGGCGTGGATCGCCTACGGTGCATCCCCGCGCGCCTCGCTGGGCATCATCGCCGCCGCCCGCGCGCTGGCCCTGGTCCGCGGCCGCGACTACGTGGTTCCTCAGGACGTCATCGAGGTCATCCCGGATGTGCTGCGTCACCGTCTGGTGTTGACCTACGACGCCCTGGCCGACGACGTGAAGGCCGACGCCGTGATCGGTCGGATCCTGCAGACCGTGGCACTTCCCCAGGTGAATGCCATCCCGCAGCACGGACATTCGGTGCCGCCGGTCGTGCCCGCATCGCCCGGCGGACCTGCTGCCTCACCGGCGGCCGGCGCCAGCGCTCGGTGAGCGACCCGACTTCTGCCGCCGAGGCGGCCGAGCAGATAGCGTCCAGCCATCCGCCGTCCTTCGGCAGAGGTGAGATTGGTGACGCCAAGCTTTCCGCGGCGCTGCGCACGCTGGAGCTCACCGTCAAGCGAAAGCTCGACGGCGTGCTCCAGGGCAACCATCTCGGCCTGATCCCGGGCCCCGGTTCGGAGCCGGGCGATTCACGGATGTACCAACCCGGTGACGACGTGCGACGGATGGACTGGTCGGTGACCGCCCGCACCACCCACCCGCACGTACGGCAGATGGTCGCCGACCGCGAACTGGAGACCTGGCTGGTGGTCGACATGTCGGCCAGCCTGGACTTCGGCACCACCGGCTGCGAGAAGCGTGACCTGGCTGTCGGTGCGGCGGCAGCGATCACCTACCTCAATAGCGGCGGCGGCAACCGGATCGGTGCGCTGATCG
>CAZRFC010000318.1:0-5182 GCA_964598975.1 uncultured Mycobacterium sp.
CGTCACCGCCGCCCCCCGCTCCGACCTCGCGGGCCGACACCATCCGGGTGTGGGAGGCACGCGCCGGCGAGCACTTCACGCAGTCGGCCGCCGCGTTGGAGAAGGTGGCGGCAGCCTCCTCCGCCGAGGATGAAGCCAGTCTGCGTTCCGGGTGTCAGCAGCTTCACGACACCAATTCGATTGGGCTGCAGGATGATTTACCCACCCCGAACCAGAAACTGACCAACGAACTCCAGCGGATGATCGACGATATGAACGTCGCGACACATGCATGCCTGCGTTTCGCGCTGGCCCGCGGCACGGTCGACACCGACACCTATCAGGAGTACCTGGGGCGCGCCGTCGAGCACCTGCACCGCGCGAAGGCGATCCTCAACACGCTGAGGAAATGATCAGCGACGCCCGCCGCCGCCGCCGGCGTTCCAGCCCGGCTCGGCGACCTCCGCCTCGGTCAGTTGATCACTGGTGTCCGGTATGACGGTGGGAACGCAGTTCATCGAGAAGCTGTCGGTGGTGTCGACGATGTCATTGCAACCCGCCAGTACCCGCGGCGCCGACGCGGGCGAGACGGCGAACGCGGGTGTAACGGCCAGTACGGCACCGACGGCGAAGAGCAAAACCCGTCGGCCGCGGGCGGAAGCGGTCGGTCCCATGAGGCACTCCTGTGTCGAAACCCGGTAGGTCGTAACCCCAGGCTAAACCACCGAGGGTGCGACGGTGCTGCTGCCGATCTCGCTGAGGTCGCTGATCCGGTAGGCCGTCACGGTGGTGTCCCCGACCGCGTAGAGCACGTCGCCGATCCGGACTGTGCGCAGCGTCGGCTCGTCCGGATGGATTTGGCCGACCGTCTCGAGTCCGTTCGGCGTGACGCGCAGCACCTGGAGGTACTGGCTGGAACGGTAGCCGGTCAGTGGGTCGTTTCCGCTGCCGGTCACCGGGATCACCAGCAGGCCGTCCTCTGCGGAGTACAGCAGGGCATGGTGGTTGAATTGCGCATCCGACCACGACCACTGGTAGCCCGGGTCGAGGTATTCGCGCTCGACCTCGGTCAGATTGGTGGGATCGCTGACGTCGAACAGCGTGGCGTGCAGGTGGGTGTTCCAGGTGCCCGCTTCGCGCTCCTGCCCGATACCCAGCAGTAGGCCGTCACCGACCGGCTGCAGGTAGTTGGAGAAACCGGGGACCTTCAGTTCGCCCAGCAGTGTCGGCGCGGTCGGGTCACGAAGATCGATGGCGAACAGCGGATCGACTTGCACGAACGTCACCAGGTACGCGGTATCGCCGACGTAGCGGACCGCGTAGATCTGCTCCCCGGGCGCCAGCCCGGTGAGGCGTCCCACCTCGTCGAGGGTGCCGGCATCGAGGATGTAGATGCCGTTGTCGTTGGATCCGGTGCTGTGGGTGGCCACTCTCAGGTAGCCGTCCTGCTCGTCCATGGCGAACTGGTTGATCAGCGTGCCGGGCACCACGCCACTAACCTGCCAGGCGACGTCGGTGCCGTCGACGACGAACCGTTCGATGCGGGTGTCGACGGAGTACCCGGAGTCGGTGTAGCGGTCCTCGACGTTGGCGACGTAGAGGGCGTCGGGGGTCATGTAGACGGTGCCGCCGTTGGCCGACACCATGCTGGCCACGCTGTCGGCCGGCCCACCGGTCGCGCTGCCGGAGTCCACCGACACGACGGTCAGCAACTGCTGGGCCTGATCAGTGGCCGAATGCGGACGCACGATGTCCTCGGGTGCCGCCACCAGACCGAGGTCCACGGTGTTGCCCTGCGCGTCGACGCTGTAGGCGTGCGGCAGGGACAGGTCCACGATGTCGTTCCCGACCCGCGCGACGTACTGGTCCCACGTCTCGTAGGTCCGGTAGGCGATCGGGGCGTTGGGGTCGTAGCGGATCTTGGCCTCAATAGACGGATCGGCTTGTCCCACAGTGTCTTTCACATAGGTGATCGGGACGTCGGTGTACTGCGGCGCGGGCAGGTTCACCGAACGTTGCATCACCACGTAGACGACACCGTCGACGGCCCGGGAACTCGCGTAGGCGCCGTCGAACACGGTCTGGCTGACCACCGCGGGGGCGGTGCGGTCGGATACGTCGTAGACGGTGACCGTCGTCTGCGGCTTCCACTGCCCCCAGTAGCCGGGGTAGGCCATCCTCACGTAGGGGCCGTACCAGCCGGAGCCGGACTGGGTGATGACGGTCAGCCGATCACCCGACAGGTACTCACCGGCGACGTCACCGGACAGCGTCGACTCCGAGGCCACCGACAGATCGTCGGCACGCACGATTGTCAGGCGGCCGTTGTGTGCGGTGTAGATGTACTGGCCGTCGGTCTCCACGAAGTCGGCCTCGTCGACGCCGTCCTCCTGGGTGTTGGTGTCGGAGGTGACCGACCCGTCGGCCTTGAGGTACTCCGGGTAGGGGCCGTATGCGTAGACCGGGACGGTGGTGCCGAACAGTCCGCCGTACTGCTGCTTGGCCATGTCGAGCAGGTATGCGCGCAACTCGTCTTCGGCGAAGTAGGTGCCGCTGCTCTGACTGGTGGTCTGCCCCGAGCCCAGCGCCGGGAAGAGGTTGACCAACGTCCGGCGCACCAGCAGCAGTGCACCCTCCAGGAACTGGGTCACCTGGCCGCCGGGCAGTCCGGTCAGCCAGTTGGCGGTGGAGTCGAAGAGGGCGGTGACCGCGGTGCTGAGCGCTGCGATCGGCTTGGCCGCCACGGGTGGGCGGGGTGCGCTGAAGAGGGCGGCCAGACGCGGCCGGGTCGCCAGGGCGTTGCCGATAATCGCCCGGAACGGAGCTACTGCGGCCGCCGGGGCGGGGGATGCGACGACAGCGGGGACATTGCTGGACGTGGGTGCGGCAGTAGCTGAGATCGAACTCGACGGCGCAGGCTGACTGGCCGCGGACGGGACCGGGAACGCATTGTTCGGCTGAATTTCGGCGTGGTGGCGGGCGGACCGCCGGGAAGACCGTGCTGGCGCCGGCTCCACGATCGACTCTTCGATGGCCGCTTGGCCGGGGCCGACGGTGGAGGTTGCGGGGGCCGCCGGTCGAGCGCCGCGGGAATGGCCCGGGTTAGCCGTGCGCGCGGGCCGGACCTGGCTGTCGGCGGACGAGGAGGATTGCGGGCCCGCCACCGAGGAGGGGTCGTCGCCGTCGGCGTCTGCCGCGGCTATCCCGGCCGCCTGCGGCCCCGCTAGGGACAATCCCAGCGCGAATGCAGCAACTCCGACCCGGGCTGCGCGCTTGCGTGCCGGCATGGATGAACCCCCGTCGTTGCGAACTGAGATTTTGCTGTGATTTCAGCAAACAGTAACTGTGGATCGGGTTCCGGTCAACGTTGGAACTTAGTCACAAGCAGGCCGGGGAACACTCACGAGGAGCAGGTGTGGCGGCGACGGAGAGATTTGAAGCCCCGGGCTAGCCGCGACGGTCACTGGCCCGTAATTCGGTGGTGGGCAGCCAGGCCGCCCGACGACGTGGAAAACACATGAGGAAACGGGACGGTTGTTGACCACGTCAACAACCGTCCCGGCGAGCCAATGACGCGGGACACTAGTTGGCCGGTTTCCACTCAACCGTCAGTGTGGAGGTATCCGCCAGTCGCGGTCCCGCCAGTACGGCTTCGGCCACCTCAGCCTCGATGTCATTCGACATATGTTCGAAGCGGTGGGTTGCTCCGGCGGTGAACTCCACCAAGGGATCCCGTCCGGCCGAAGCGCGCCACTGAACGGCGTCCCGCAGCGTTTCCAGCTCATAAAGGTGGTCGCTCCAACGCCGGTCGACGACCGCCAGGACGGAACGTCGCTCGAACTTCGTCAATTCGTCGCGTCCCAGATCACTCTCGAGTTCGGCAAGGACCCGATCGGTGTCGTCTACCAATATGTCCACCAGATCGTGCCACCCGTGGCGCGAAGCCACCACGCGGTCCACTTCGACGCGATCAACGCCGATCGGGTAGAGCTCGGCTAACTGATCGAACAAGGGCGCAACGTCCCCTTCGTGTTCACCGAGGTGGCGCCGGGCTCGCGCGACGGTATCGTGCAGGGCATGGCGGATCATCGTCCGCACCTGCTCATGGATGTCGTTGCCGGCCAGCAATTCCCGTCGCGCCGCGTAGAAGACCTTGCGCTGCCCGTCGAGGACGTCGTCGTACTTGAGGACGTGCTGGCGCTCCTCGAAGGCGACCGCCTCGGCTTCGGCCTGGGCCATGTCGACGACCGCGGTGAGTCGAGGGCTTCTGATCGCTTCATCGGGACTGACGTTCAGGCTGCGTAGGAATGACTTGATCCAGTCCACCTTGAATCGTTGCAACAGGTCGTCCTCAAGGGAAAGGTAGAACCGGGTCTCACCCGGATCGCCCTGCCTGCCGGCCCGACCACGAAGTTGATCGTCGATGCGCCGCGAATCGTGACGGTCGGTGCCGATCACGCACAGGCCGCCGATGCTCAGCACGTAGTCGTGCTCGTCACGGATCTCGGCCTGCTTTCGTTCAAGTACCGGCATCCATTCGCGCTCATAGGTTTCCGGGTCGGCGACCGGGTCGATGCCCCGCTCGCGAAGTTCCACCTCCGCCTCGAACTCGGGGTTCCCGCCCAGCGGAATGTCAGTGCCGCGTCCGGCCATGTTGGTGGCCACGGTGACTGCGCCCCGACGTCCGGCGCGCGCGACGATCGCGGCCTCCCGTGCGATGTGCCGGGCGTTGAGCACCTCGTGCGGAATACCGCGTTCGCGTAGCACACCGGACAGCAGTTCTGACTTCTCGACACTGACCGTGCCGATCAGCACCGGCTGACCACGCCGGTGCCGGTCAGCGACGCTGTCGGCGACCGCATCGAGCTTCGCCCGATTGGTGCGGAAGATCTTGTCCTCACGATCGATTCGTTGGCTGGGTTTGTGGTCCGGGATCTGCACGACGTCCAGGCCGTAGGTCCGGTGGAACTCCGGGGCGTCCGATCGGGCCGTTCCAGTCATCCCGGACATCCGGCGGTACCGGCGAAAGTAGTTCTGCGCGCTGATCGTCCTCAGCGTCTGGTTCTCGGGGTGGATGGGCACGCGATCCTTGGCTTCGAGCGCCTGGTGCAAGCCGTCGTTGAAACGGCGTCCCTCAAGCACACGACCCGTGCTGACGTCGACGATCTGCACCTCGTCCTCGTACACGATGTAGTCGCGATCG
>CAZRFC010000319.1:0-5181 GCA_964598975.1 uncultured Mycobacterium sp.
GGAGGGGCCGCGAGCGACCATGCGCCCCGGGGCGTTCGGCGTCAGGCTTACGGGGCGTGCGCGAGTCAGCCCCGGCCCGCGACGGATCCGTCGCAGCTGGGGGGCCTGGTTGCTTCGCCACGCTATGCGCGCCGCCACCGCCTACTGAGACGTCAGTGGACTGCCGCTCGGGCAACACGCCGGTTCCTCCAGACCATCTCGGATTGCGGACCAACCGACTTCATGCTGGCGACGCCATCGTTTGACGGCAGCCGAGCACGCGCCACGTCAGTGTTTGGCCGACCGGTTCTGCAGACCGCTGAAATGACGACGTCCCAACCAGGAATGCGGATCGATGACGGGCCAGCCCAGTGTGCGGAGGGCGGCTCATTCGGGGGGCATGACTTTCCGTCGGTGCCGCCGTGACTGCCAGAACGCGATCACCGCGCCGAGAAGTAATCCGATGACCGCCGCGGTGATGACAGTTCCTTTGGTGTCCGATCCGAGGGGGCCGGAGGACGTGGGCGGGGCCGTGGCCGTTGGTGAGGCGCTTGTCGTTTGTGAGCCGGGCGACGGTGACTCCGGCTCGGCGGGCGCGGGCGTCCCGGCGACGGTGAAACTGACGGAGCCCGACACCGGGTGGCCGTCTTCGGACACGACGCGGTACCCGATCGTGTAATCCCCACCCTCGGGCAGGTTGGGACTTACAGAGGCGCGGATCTCCGGACCTGCCACCACCGGGGTGCCTGCGACCCAGTTGCGACCATCACTGCTGTTCACGACGACGTTGGCGAACGTCGGGTTGATGTCTTCGGTAAAGGTCAAGGTAACGACGGTCGGGGCCGCTCCCTCAGTGGCACCATCAACGGGATCGGAGCCCGCGAGCGCGGTGTGCGCCGCGGCGTTCCCAACTCCCGAAGCCAAACACGCGGACGCGACCACGGCCACCACCAATGCACGCGCTACGGTATTCACGTTTCCTCATTTCGATGTCCAGTAGCACTCATCAGCAGGCTATCGAGACCGTGCATCCGCAGTCCACTTGCCAACGTACTTACCCGGCACGATTGATGTCGTTTGTGGTCATCCACACCCCTCAGGGTCGCAATCTCGATTCGAGCATCATCGACCCGCTAGCAGGATGCGGCTGAGTTGCGTTGTCGTGGCGACACCGTCGTCGTAGCCGCCCTCATCGCCGAGCGCATTCATGACCGCCAAGGTGTATCGCTGTTGCAGCCCGGCGAAGCCAACGGAGTTGACCACCCATCCACCTTGCTCTTGTGACCAGCCGCTCTTGTTGCCCGGTGTCATCGCAGCACCGGCGCCCCAGACTCCCCACTGCTGCTGGCCGTCGACGCGTTGCATCTCCGCAGCCACCGCAGCAGCGTCGGCCGGCGCGAGGCCGGTCAGGACGTAGTTCATGAGTCCGTCGAAGTCGTCCGCGGTGGCCTTCTGGAACCCCCAGTACGGGAACAGGTCACCGAATCCGTTCTGGGGAGGCACATTTGGCATGCCGTAGCGCCGGAAGTTCGCGTTGAAGACCTGAGCCGTTCCGCCTAATGCGACCACAATGCGTCCGCCGCCGCGTTGTCGGAACTGCGCAGCATCGCGACCATCTGGCGCCGGTCGGCATCGGTGAGCCGAAGCGCGCCCGTCCGCTCGCGAGTGAGCAGGTCGGCGACCATCGCCAGTTTGATCGTCGATGCCGTCCAGATGGGCGTGCCGGCATTGGCGTTGCGGTACTTGGCACCTGTCGCGCGATCGCGCAACACGAGTCCGATCCGGGCCGGGTCGCAAGGTACTGTTCGGCCTCCGCGACTCGCTCGCGCATAGCGCACTCACCGTTTGACGGTTCACACGCCGCCGTCGCGGTCGGCTGGCTTACGCCGGAGGCGAGGAGTGGCAGGATCCAGCTCAGCGCGGTGATAACCAGGGTTCGTGGGAACATTCGATGCAAACCTCGTCTGTGTTGGCTGCCGAGTCCCCAAGATGGGTCAACTCGGCTGCCGGCGATTGCGGACACGCAGGTTCGATTCTCGTCATCGGCTCCACGAATCGTGCGCAACCTCGTCAGGACGGCACTGACCGCGGGACTTCAATGCTGTTTTCTTGCACGATTATCGGGTCACCAACGTTGACCGTGTTGAAGTACCACGCGGCGTCCTCGAGGCTCAGGCCGACGCAGCCATGGCTGACATTCTCTAACCCCAGCGAATTGACGGCCCACGGAGCGGAGTGCACGAAGAGGCCACGGCTGGTGAAGCGGACGGCGTAGTCCACCGTGAGCAGGTATCCGTCGGGAGCGTCGATGGGGATGCCGACGCTGCTCGAATCCATCACCACATCGCGTTCCTTGGCCAGCACCGTGTAGGTCCCGACGGGCGTCGGGTACTCCGGCCGACCCATTGAGGCGGGGAACACACCCGGTTCTCCCCTGCGGGGCCGGTGGTGAGGCGCCGGCAGCGCAACGGGTGGTCCCGAATCGACTCCGTCGATGGTCACGGTGAACGTGCGCTCCGAGATGTTGGCCACACCGACGACAGCAGCACCCGTGGTCAAGGTCGTGGACCGGCCTCCCACCGACAGCGCGACCGTGGTCCGCGCCGGCCAGAATCGGTCGGGAACCCACTGCACGGCGTCGCTGCCCTGCCACTGGTACGTGCCGGTCATCGCGGGCACCGTCGTGACGTCGAGGGCACGCTCGGCCGCAGGCCGGTTGTCGACGGGCGTTGTGAACGTCACCACCACGGGGTGCGCCACACCCACCACCTCGCCCGGCGTGGGTAGAACCGACGCGATGGCATAGGCATTAGCGCGGGTCGCCGCCAGGCTGACGTCGGCCGGACCCGCAACCAAACTCGTCGCCGTCACGATCACTGCGAGAACACGTTGAGCTACCGCCCGCATGGCTCCCTCTCCCGTTGAAATGACAAGGTCGGCAAAATGATTGTATTTGGTGATTCGGCGAGCGAAAGAGTAAGCGCGCATTAGCAATTCGATCACTCCCTTGTCACGTTTTCGACACGGCGCCCACCCGGCAACGGTGGATTCCTCGCGGCCGACGCCGAACTACCGCACCTAACTTACGGTGCAGGAAAACGCCGATGCGCCAGCTCATTTGAGCTGGGGCGACAGCGAAAGGCATGGGCCTCAGTGCCGTTGAAGGCCCTAGGTCTTGATTATCGCGCCGGTGTTACGTCGAGTTCGGCGTACATGCCGGAGCCGTAGTGGCCGGCGATGTTGCAGATCAGTTCGTAGCGTCCTGGTTGGAGGGTGAGGGTGGTCCAGCCCATGGTTCCGGGGGCGATGCCGTCGCCCTCGCCGGCGCCGCAGGTGTGGGCGGCTTCGCCGAGGCTGCCGGTCTCGTTGACTTCCCAGTTGGCCCCGATGGGCCGTTGGCCGGGGTTCTGACCCGGACCCAACGCCATGACGACGACCTCGTGGGGCAGCCAGCCGTTGTTGGCGACCCGCAGCGAAACCTGACCGGCGGGCACCGAGGTCGGGTTGACGGTCAGACGCATCATGCCCATCCCCATCCCGGGGGTGTTCGGCCACGCTCCCCGGGGGCCCATCATGGGTCCGCCATTCATCCCAGGGCCCATCATGGGGCCGCCATTCATGCGAGGCCCCATCATGGCGCCCATGTCGGAGGCAGTGACGTCAACGACCGCTCCGGGTAGCGCCGGGGGTGTGCAGGGTGCGGGCTGGGCGGGCATGGGTCCGCCGTAGCCGGGAGGCCCGGCCATCGGCGCGAAGCCGGGACCTTCTCCGGCACCGGCCATCGCGGCGGTGGTGCCGATCCCGAGAAGCAGTGAGGCCGCGCCGATCAGCAGGCCGGTGCGCAGGCGGGTGTGGTTCATGGCCGTGCTCACTGGTGTTCTCCCAGCACAACCATGCGTCGCCGGTATTCCTCGTCATCGATCTCCCCGCGGGCGAAGCGTTCGGCAAGAAGGTCTTCGGGCCTGCGCCCAGGCAGTGGGCCTTGGGCCGCCGGTCCGTGGTGGTGTCCGGGACCGCCCAGGTAGCGCACCGCCGCGACAATCGCGGTGATCGCCAGGGCGAAGAACACAGTCATCACGACCGCGCTCAGAACCCAACTGCCCCAACCCCAGCCGCCGTAGCCGTGGTGCCACATGCCGCCGTTACCGCACATCACCAACCCCCTTCGTGGGTGCACCCGAAGAACCCCCCCGGGTATCTCCATCATGCGCCCGTCCGGCGCAGATGTCACGAACCCCGATAACATCGCACTATGGCGATACCAGTGGTGTCCGGTGCGGTGACGCGGGTGGAGTTGGCACCGGCGGCGGCGTTGTTCCGCTCGCTCGGTGATCCCACCCGGCTGGCGATCCTGCGCCGCCTGGCCCTGGGGGAGGCCCGGGTCGGCGAGCTGGTCGAGGAAGTCGGGTTGGCCCAGTCCACGGTCTCCAAGCACCTGGCCTGCCTCAAGGAGTGCGGCCTGATCGACTCCGTACCGGTGGGCCGGGCATCGGTGTTCCGGTTGTCACAGCCCGCGTTGATCGACCTGCTCGCCAGTGCCGAGACGGTGCTGCAGTCCACCGGGCAAGCCGTGGCCCTGTGCCCCGCCTACGGGATCGACAGTTGCGCCGGGGGTTCCGATGAGCGTTGACCACCCGGCCGCCGTCGCGGTCGGCCCCGCCCGGCGGCAGGTACTGACACGGCGGATCCGGCTTCTGGTCGCGGCGACGATCAGCTACAACGTGATCGAGGCTGCCGTCGCGCTCACCGCGGGGGCGCAGGCGTCCTCGACCGCGCTGATCGGGTTCGGCCTGGACTCGCTGGTCGAGGTGTCCTCGGCGGCGGCGGTGGCCTGGCAGTTCTCCACCCCCGACCACGAGGACCGGGAGAAAGCGGCGCTGCGGATCATCGCGTTATCGTTCTTCGCCCTGGCCGCCTACGTGAGCGTGGAATCGGTGCGGGCGCTGTTGGGGTATGCCGAGCCGCGGCCCTCGATCGTCGGTATCGTGCTGGCCGCGGTCAGCCTGGTGGTGATGCCGTGGCTGTCCTGGGCCCAACGCCGCACCGGCCGTGAACTCGAATCCCGCTCGGCGGTAGCCGATTCCAAACAAACCCTGCTGTGCACCTACCTGTCCGCAGTCCTGCTCGTCGGTCTAGGGCTCAACAGTCTGTTCGGATGGTCCTGGGCCGACCCGATCGCCGGCCTGGTCATCGCCGCCGTCG
>CAZRFC010000320.1:0-5178 GCA_964598975.1 uncultured Mycobacterium sp.
GCGTCGTACATGCGGCCCAGCACCCGGGCGGTGTCCTTCATCGACTCCTTGTGCCCGATCTGAGACGAGGTGGGGTCGATGTAGGTGACGTGGGCACCTTCGTCGTAGGCCGCCACCTCGAAGGCGCACCGGGTGCGCGTCGAAGTCTTCTCGAAGATCAAGGCGATGTTTTTGCCCGCCAAACTGTTTCGCTTACCGCCGGAGTACTTGGCACGCTTGAGATCCCGGGACAGGTCCAGCAGATAAAGCAGTTCGCGCTCGGTGTGGTGTACCAGGCTGAGCAGGTGACGGTTCTTCAGATTGACGGCCATGCGTTCTAGCTCCTTGTCTCAGGTTTCGGATCAGTAGGCGGGGTCGCGCAGAATCGGGCAGGTCATGCAGCGGCCGCCACCGCGGCCGCGGCCGAGTTCGCTGGCGTCGATGGTGATGACTTCGATGCCGGCCTTGCGCAGCGCGGTGTTGGTCAGCGTATTGCGGTCGTAGCCGACCACGACGCCCGGCTCCAGTGCGACGACGTTGTTGGCGTCGTTCCACTGCTCGCGCTGGATGCCGTAGATGTCCCCGGCAGTCTCGACGACGGTGAAGTTGACGCCGAGAGCATCGCCCACCACTTCGACCAGGCCCTTGTTCTCGACCTCGATGCGGATGCCGGCCGGCGCCTTCTCGTCAGGGCGCAGGCTGATCGCCTTGGCATGGTCGATCACCGGCGCGAATGCGGTGAGGACGTCGGTACTGCAGAACGTGAACACGGTGTCCAAATGCATGGCCGCGCGACTGCGCGGCAGGACGGCGATGATGAGCCGCTCGGCCGCGCCTGCCTTGAACAGGTTCTGGGCGACCTTGACGATGGCCTGTCGCGAGGAGCGTTCCCCCATGCCGATGAGTACATTCCCTTTGCCGATCGGCATGACGTCGCCGCCTTCGAGGGTCATCGCACCGTAGTCGTGCGGTTCGCCTTCGGGGTCGCCGAGCCAGACGTTGTACTCCGCGCCCGCGAAGGCCGGGTGGAATTTGTAGACGCCGGTCGTGAGCAGCGTCTCCTGGCGACGGGCCGGCCAGTACATCGGGTTGAGCGTGACGCCGTTGAAGATCCAGGACGAGTTGTCCCGCATGAACTGGGTGTTAGGCAACGGCCTGATCACGAATCCGGTCTTGCTGGTCTCGCTGAATGCCGACGTGAACGGGCCGGCGACCTCTTTGGGCACCTCGTGGAATGGAATGCCGCCGATGAGAAGCTCGGCCAGTTTGTCGGCCGGCATCTCATCGAGCCAAGGCCGCACCTCCTTGGCAATCCCCGCACCAACCTGGTCAGGGGTGATCTTGTGATCGAGCACCCACCTGCGGGCTTCCGGGTCGCCCATGATGTCTTCGAGCAGTTTGTCGAGCTGGAGCACCTCGACGCCGTGGTCTTCCATCTTGACTACGAAGTCGAAATGGTCACGTCGGGCCTGCTGGGTCCACAGCACGTCGTCGTAGAGCAGTTCGTCGGCGGTGTCAGGGGTCAGACGATCGTGGGCAAGTCCCGGCGGGCACACCAGCACGCGCCGAAGCTTGCCGACCTCCGACCACACTCCGACGCGGGGTTCCTGTTCCGACATTTCGGTGTTTCCTTTCGACGTTCGGCTTGGTTCAGAAGACTTCGATGTCACCGGTGACGATTCCGTAGATGCCGAAGGCGGCCGCTACCGCCACGATCCCGAAGATGACCCACTCCCCGGTGGTGAAGACGCGCAGTGACTTCTCCCGCCGAGCCCAGACGAACAGGATCGTTCCCAGCAGGTAGGCGACGGCGCCGGTAAGCAGGTACTCCACCCCGCCGGCGTAGACAAGCCAGATCGCATAGATCAGGGCGATGCCTCCGATGACCAGATCGCGGGTCCGCCCTTCGCCGTTGTCGTAGGTCTCACCGCGCACGGCCAACAACACCTGATACGCGGCCGACCACAGGTACGGCAGCAGAATCAGCGAGGTCGCCAGCAGCACCAGACCGAGATACGTGCTCTCCGCGAACAGGGTCAGTATCAGCACCAACTGAATGCAGCCGTTGGTCAGCCACAGCGCGCCCGCCGGCGAATGGTGCGTGTTCTCCTTGGCCAGGAACCCCGGCATCACGTGATCCAGGGCCGGCAGTTGCATGATCTCGGCGCACAGCATCACCCAGGCGATCAGTGCGCCCAGCAACGAGATGATCAGACCGATCGAGATGAAGGTGGAGCCCCAACTGCCGACCTGCTGCTTCATGAGTCCCGCCATCGACGGGTCGGGCAGACCGGCTAATTCAGCCTGTTTCATCAATCCGTAGGACAGGAAGTTCACCAGCAGAAGCAGGGCCAGCACGCCGAGGAAACCGAGTACGGTCGCGCGACCGACGTCGCTGCGCTTGGCCGCCCGCTTCGAATACACTGCGGCGCCCTCGATTCCGATAAAGACCCAGACGGTCACCAGCATCATCGTCTTGACCTGATGCATGGTGCTGCCGAGCGACTCACCGTCGATCTCGGTGGCGTGGCCCCAGATGTCTGCACTGAAGAGTCCGGCTTTGAATCCGATCGCCGCGATGACGATGAAGGTGACGATCGGCACCACCTTGGCGATGGTCACGATGGTGTTGACGAAGGCTGCGGTTTGCACCCCACGCAGGGTCAGGATATGAACGATCCACAGCAGGATCGAGGCGCCGATGATGGCAGGCAGGGTAGTGCCACCCGCGAAAGCGGGAATGAAGGTTCCCAGTGTGGCGAACAGCAGCACCAGGTAGGCCACGTTGCCCATCCAGGCCGAGGCCCAATATCCGAACGCCGAGGTGAAGCCGATGTAGTTGCCGAATCCGGCCTTGGCGTAGCCGTAAACGCCGCCGTCGACGTCGGGCTTGCGCTGGGCCAACGTCTGAAAGACGAAGGCCAGCATCAGCATGCCGATGCCGGTGATGACCCAACCGATGAGCAGCGGTCCCGGGGCGGCGCTGCCGGCCATCTGGGAGGGCAGCGCGAAGATGCCGCTGCCGATCATCGACCCCACCACGATGGCGGTCAGGGCTGCCAGGCCCAGCCCGGCCTGGGGCGCGGCAGGCCGGGACGGCTGAGTTGTCACATCGGTTTCAGTCATCAGTTCCCTCCCGAACCGCCATAGTTGACATGCGGACAGTAGCCACCCGGGGAAGTTGAAGCTGACAAATTCCCGAATATTTTCGACACATTTGTGAAAAATGCACGCATGAGCCCGACACCCCCTTCCGATGGCAGCATGCGTGCCGCGGTGGTTTCCGAATTGGGAGCCCCGCTGTCGATCACCGACCTCGACCTTCCAGAACCGGGTCCCGGAGAGGCTCTTGTGAAACTCGAGACCTCCGGGATCTGCCACACCGACTTGCATGCCGCGCGCGGCGACTGGCCGGTCAAGCCGGCTCCGCCGTTCGTCCCGGGTCACGAGGGCTTCGGCACCGTCATGGCCGTCGGGGCGGGCGTCACCAACCTCGAGGTGGGCGACAAGGTCGGCAATGCCTGGCTGTGGTCGGCCTGCGGGCAGTGCGAGTACTGCCGCACCGGATGGGAGACGCTGTGCGAGAGCCAGCGCAACGGCGGCTACAGCGTCAATGGCAGCTTCGGCAGCTACATGCTGGTCGACGCCGCCTACGCACCCCGCATCCCCGACGGCGTCGATCCACTTGAGGTGGCACCCATCCTGTGTGCCGGGGTGACGGTGTACAAGGGCTTGAAGGTCACCGACACCCGGCCTGGGCAATGGGTGGCGATCTCCGGGGTGGGCGGCCTGGGCCACGTCGCCATCCAGTACGCCCGGGCGATGGGGTTGCGGGTCGTCGCGGTCGACATCGACGACTCCAAGCTGGATCTAGCCCGCCGGTTAGGCGCCGAACTCGCCGTCGACGGCCGCGACCCCGAGGCGGTGGCAGAGGTTCAGCAGGCCACCGGCGGTGTGCACGGTGTTCTGGTGACGGCGGTGGCCCCGGCACCGTTCGGCCAGGCGATCGGCTTCGCCCGCCGCGGCGGCACCATCGTGCTGGTTGGTCTGCCGCCCGGCGATTTCCCGCTGCCCATCTTCGATGTGGTGCTGCGGGGCTTGACGATTCGTGGGTCGATCGTCGGAACCCGCCAAGACATGGCGGAAGCGCTGGACTTCTTCGCCCGTGGACTGATCCATCCGACGGTCGAGGCGGCCCGACTCGACGACATCAACGAGGTGTTCGCCCGCATGGAACGCGGAGAGATCGACGGGCGCGTCGTGATCGACTACCGGCAGTGAGCACCCAGACCTCGGCGGAGGTCCACGCCGACAAGAAGGTCAGCGTCGGAACCCTGACCGCGATGGTCGTAGGTTCAATCGTCGGCTCCGGGGTCTTCGTCCTTCCCCGCCGGTTCGGCAGTGAAACCGGGGTGCTGGGCGCGTTGATCGCCTGGACCATCGCTGGCGCTGGAATGTTCATGCTCGCTTTGGTTTTCAAGTCGCTTGCGGTACGCAAGCCCGACCTCAACGCCGGCATCTTCGCCTACGCCAAAGCCGGGTTCGGCGACTACGTCGGCTTCAATGCCGCATTCGGGTACTGGGCCTCCGCGGTCGCCGGCACGGTCTCCTACTGGGTGCTGACCATGTCGACCCTCGGCGCAATGTTCCCTGCACTGGGTCAAGGGGAGACCGTACTGGCGATCGCCCTATCCAGCGTCGGGGTCTGGGTCTTCCACTTCCTGGTGTTGCGGGGGGTCCACTCGGCCGCCGGCATCAACCGCATCGTCACCGTCGCCAAGATGGTGCCGATCGTGGTGTTCATCGTCGTCGGGATCGTCATGTTCAAGGCAGGGGTCTTTGCCGACAACTTCTGGGGCGGGGGGGATCATTCGTTCTCGGCGATCTTCGAGCAGGCCAAGGGCACCATGCTGATCACCGTCTTCGTGTTCCTCGGCATCGAAGGCGCCAGCGTGTACTCGCGTTATGCCCGCAAGCGCGAGGACATCGGGAGGGCGACCGTGCTCGGCTTCCTGTCGGTGCTGTCGGTGTTCATGCTGGTGACGATCGTGTCTTACGGCGCGCTGCCACAGGCCGATCTGGCAGCGGCCAACCCGCCGTCGATGGCCACGGTTTTCGAATCGATGGTCGGCAACTGGGGCGAGATCTTCATCAAGGTCGGCGTGGAGGTGGAACGGTATCGGGCGATGGCAGAGATCG
>CAZRFC010000321.1:0-5173 GCA_964598975.1 uncultured Mycobacterium sp.
GCCGTCCGGATTCGGCATGGGGCAAACCGAGGATCGCCTACCTTCAGCATGCGTCCGACCCGATCGCCTGGTGGACCCCGGAACTTCTTTTCTCCGAACCGGATTGGCTTCGCGAGCCGCGCGGGTACGACGTGTCCGGCGATATGAACTGGATACCGGTGGTGACCTTCCTTCAGGTGGCCGCGGACATGGCGGTCGCGGTCAATGTTCCCGACGGCCACGGCCACCATTACGTCAAGGATGTGGTCAACGCCTGGGCGGCGGTACTACAGCCGCCGAACTGGACGCCGGCCAAGACTGAGCAACTGCGCGGGCGGGTCACTCAGGACTACGCCCAGTAGAAGACGGGAGAATAGATTGACTGCCATGCTGATCACACGAGAGCGCATCCGGTTCGGCGCCGTCATTGTCGGCAGCGCCGCCCTTCTGCTGACGGGGTGCTCGAAGGCCGGCGACGAAAAGTCCGAGACGGCACAGTCGGCGGCCCCGTCGGCTTCCGAACAGCCGGCGGCGGGCGCGAGCGGCGATGGCCCGATTGGGATTTCAGCCGGCGGTGTGACGACCCGGATCGATGAGCCGGCGCAGTCCACCGAGGAGCAGTACGGACAGTCCTGCCTGGCCACCAAGGCGTGGATGGACTCCAAGGGCGGCGATCCGCACACCCTGGTGGAGCCTTACCTGAAGGATCTGCAGAGCGCCAAAGAGCCCAGCCCGGCGACATTCAACAAGACCTGGGCCGAGCTGAGCAACGCCCAGCAGGCGGCGGTCATCATCGCGGTGAAGGCCGCCGCCGACGGCGGCTGCTGAGCGCGTCAGTCCATGGCCAAGCGGGTAGCCCTGGCTCTGGGCAGTGGCGGCGCGCGGGGATACGCCCATATCGGCGTCATCAACGAACTGCGTGAACGCGGCTACGACATCGTCGGGATCGCCGGGTCCTCGATGGGCGCTCTGGTGGGCGGGCTGTTCGCCGCCGGCTCGTTGGAGCAGTTCACCCAGTGGGCCACCACCCTGACCGGCCCGGCCATGCTGCGACTGCTCGACCCGTCCATCTCAGCGCCCGGCGTGTTCCGGGCGGGCAAGATCCTCGATGCCGTGCGCGACGTCCTCGGCGAGGTCACCATCGAGGAACTCTCCATCCCCTACACCGCTGTTACCACCGACCTGATCGCCGGGAAGTCGGTGTGGCTGCAACGCGGGCCGCTCGACGAGGCGATCAGGGCCTCAATCGCCATTCCCGGGATGATCGCACCGCACGTTCTCGACGGACGGATCCTGGCCGACGGCGGAATCCTGGACCCGTTGCCCATCGCGCCGATCGCCGCCATCAATGCCGATCTCACCGTGGCGGTGAGTGTCTCGGGCATGGATGCCGAAGTCGCCGACGACGAGGTGCGGCCGACCCGGGAGCGGCTGAATCGGTTGTGGCGCAGCACGTCTGCGCTCCTGGACCGGTTCGGCACCGGGCCCACTCCGTTTGACATCACCGATATCGAGGCCGACGAGTCCGAATCGGTCGATGAACTCGTCGACCCCGACCGCGGAACCCAGATGCCCAAACTGCGCAGCTTCGCGGTGATGATGCGCAGCATCGATATCGCGCAGGCGGCGTTGGCACGCCACCAGATGGCGGCCTACCCTCCGGATGTCCTCATCGAGGTGCCGCGGACCGCCTGCCGGAGCCTGGACTTCCATCGCGCCGCCGAGTTGATCGACCTCGGCCACGAATTGGCTTCGCGTGCGCTGGAACGTTTCGACGCCGTCGGCTAGACAGCGTAATTCGGTCAGCCCTTGCGGATGAGTTTCTTGTTGACGAACTCGTCGATCCCGAAGCGGCCGAGTTCGCGGCCGAAACCTGACCGTTTGACCCCACCGAAGGGCAGTTCGACACCATCGGCCTCGACGACGTTGACGAAAACCATGCCGGCGTCGATCCGTTCGGCGACACGTTCGGCCTGCTCCGGATCCGTGGTGAAGAGGTAGGAGCCCAGACCGAACGGGATGTCGTTGGCCAGTTCGATCGCCTCGTCCTCGGAATTGACCTTGTAGACCTGCGCGACGGGGCCGAAGAGTTCCTCACGGTAGGTCGGCGAGTCCTTGGTGACACCGGTGAGGATCCCGGGCGGGAAAAAGGCACCCTTGCGTTCGCCCTTGGTGGCCAGTTTCGCGCCCGCCGCGACTGCGGCGTCGACCTGGCGGGCGAGGTTCTGCGCGGCGGCCTCCGACGACAGTGGGGACAAATCGTCTGCTGCGGCAAGCACCTTCGCGGTGAACTTTTCCAGGAACTCGTCGTAGAGCTTGGCATCGACGATGATGCGCTTGGCGGCATTGCAGGCTTGGCCGGTGTTGCCCATGCGCGCGGCGACCGCGGCGTCGACGGTGGCGTCCATGTCGTCGGTGCTGAAAACGATGAACGGATCGGATCCGCCCAGTTCGAGGACGACCTTCTTGAGGTTGCGACCGGCGATCTCGGCCACCGCGGCACCGGCACGCTCCGACCCGGTCAGCGAGACGCCCTGGATGCGGGGGTCGGCGATAGCCGCGGCGATCTGCTCATTGGTGGCGTAGACGTTGACGTAGGCCCCCTCGGGGAAGCCCGCGTCGAGGAAGATCTTCTGCAGCGCCTCAGCGGACTCCGGGCACTGGGGGGCGTGCTTGAGCACGACGGTATTGCCCAGGGTCAGGTTGGGGCCGGCGAACCGCGCCACCTGATATTCCGGGAAGTTCCACGGCATGATGCCCAGGATCACGCCGACCGGCCGGCGCACGATGACGGCACTGCCCTCACCGGCGAGCAACTCGATCGGCTCATCTGCCAGGAATGCCTCGGCGTTGTCGGCGTAGAACTCGTAGATGGCGGCGCTGAAGTCGATCTCGCCGAGCGCCTCTGCCAGCGGCTTGCCCATCTCGCGCTGCATGATCTCGGCCAGTTCCTCGCGGCGCTCGGTGTGTAGTTCCCCGACCCGCCGGGTCAAGGCCGCCCGCTGGGCCACGGTGGACTTCACCGACCACTCTCGGTAGGCCTTATCTGCTGCGGCGATCGCGTTTTCCATGTCGGCGTCGGTGGCGGTGGGGTACTCACGCACCACCTCGCCGGTCGCCGGGTTCGTTACCGCATACATGCTCATCGTCATCCTCGGGTAGTTGTCGGGTCGCCGAACATCAGTTGTACGAGCATGCCACCCAATGGCCGACTTGGGGATGGACTTTTCGGCGATTTTCCGACCGTCCTGGTTGTCCACAATGTCCATGTCGACCCGGTTGCACCTCGCCTAGCATTAGATCGCAGCGCCGACGGAAGGGCTACCACAATGACGATTACCGCCATGCCGAAAAAAGAGACCTACCTCCCGCTAGAACTGTTCGAGATCGACCGGTTGCTCGACGCCGACGAGCGCGACATCGCGGCCACTGTGCGCAAGTTCGTCGACACCCGGCTCAAGCCCAACGTCGGCGACTGGTTCGAATCCGGCAGCCTGCCCAAGGACTTGGCCAAGGAGTTCGGCTCCCTCGGCGTGATGGGCATGCATCTGGAGGGCTACGGCTGCGCGGGGACCAACGCCGTCAGCTACGGCCTGGCGTGCATGGAGCTGGAAGCGGGCGACAGCGGCTTCCGCAGCTTCGTCTCGGTACAGGGCTCGCTGTCGATGTTCTCAATCTACCGCTACGGCTCCGAGGAACAGAAGCAGGAATGGCTGCCGCGACTGGCGGCCGGCGAGGCCATCGGCTGCTTCGGCCTGACCGAGGCGGACTTCGGCTCCAACCCGGCCGGGATGCGCACCCGCGCTAGGCGCGACGGCGCCGGGGAAAACGCAGACTGGGTGATCAACGGAACGAAGATGTGGATCACCAACGGTAACCTCGCCGATGTCGCCACCGTGTGGGCCCAGACCGACGACGGAATCCGCGGGTTCCTGGTAACCACCGACACACCTGGGTTCTCCGCCAACGTCATTCACAAGAAGCTGTCGCTGCGCGCCTCGGTGACCTCCGAACTCGTCCTGGACAACGTGCGACTGCCCGCATCGGCGCAGTTGCCCGAAGCCCGCGGGCTGGGCGCGCCGCTGTCGTGTCTCAACGAGGCTCGTTTCGGCATCGTCTTCGGCGCGATGGGCGCCGCCCGGGACGCCCTGGAGACCACGATCGCTTACACCCAGAACCGCGACGTCTTCGACCGCCCGCTGTCGAGCTACCAACTCAGCCAGGAGAAGCTGGCCAACATGACCCTCGAACTCGGCAAGGGGGTGCTGCTGGCCATCCATCTCGGCCGGATCAAGGATGCCGAGGGCGTGCGCCCCGAACAGGTCAGCCTGGGCAAGCTCAACAACGTACGCGAGGCGCTGGCCATCGCCCGCGAGTGCCGGACCCTGTTGGGCGGCAGTGGAATCACCCTGGAGTACTCGCCGTTGCGGCATGCCAACAACCTCGAATCGGTGCTCACCTACGAGGGCACCTCCGAGATGCACATGCTGTCCGTCGGCAAGGCGCTCACCGGCCACGCGGCGTTCCGCTGATATGACATTCGCCATCGAGCACCTCGTCGCCGGGCAATGGCGCGGCGGCGACGGGGACCCGGTTCGAAGCGTCAATCCGACCAGGCCGAGTGAGGTTGTCGCCGAGGGTAAGTCGGCGACCCGTACCGATGTCGATGACGCCGTCCATGCGGCATCCGCGGCGCTGCCGGGGTGGGCCGCGACCCCGATCCACTCCCGCGCCGCGGTGCTGGCCGCCGCCGCCGCGATCGTGGACCTCAATGCCGAGCAGTGGGGTCTGGAACTGGCGGTCGAAGAGGGTAAGACCCGACTCGAAGGGGTCGGTGAGGTTCGCCGGGCCGCGCAGATCCTGCGCTACTACGCGGGCGAGGGTGACCGGGTGTCGGGCGAGATCTTCGCCTCGCCGCGGGCCGGCGAGCAGATCCTGGTCACCCGCAAACCCGTGGGCGTGGTAGGTGTGATCACCCCGTTCAACTTCCCGATCGCCATCCCGGCCTGGAAGATCGTGCCGGCCCTGGTCTACGGCAACACCGTGGTGTGGAAACCGGCCAGTTCGGTTCCGATGCTGGCGATGCGCCTCGCTCAGGCTCTCACCCAGGCCGGCCTGCCCGACGGTGCGTTGAACCTGGTGGTCGGCAACTCCCAGGTCGGCGACGCGATCGTCGGCCACGAAGGCGTCGCGG
>CAZRFC010000322.1:0-5138 GCA_964598975.1 uncultured Mycobacterium sp.
ATGCGGCAGGTATGCCGCCACGTCGATATCCCGTTGTCGCGCCTCTACCGCATCGAGATACTGGGGGAAGGTTTCCCAGTCCCAGGAAAGGCCGTCGGTCATCACCACGCCGGGGATGTCCTCGACGCCGGCCATCACGTCGACCAGGACGTCGTGATCCGCGGGTCGGCACGGGGCGAAGCCGACTCCGCAGTTACCCATCAGCGCGGTGGTGACGCCATGCGAGGACGACGGGGACATCCGATCCGACCAGATGGACTGCCCGTCGTAGTGGGTGTGCAGATCGACGAAGCCCGGGGTGACGAGCAGTCCCGTCGCGTCGATCTCGCGGGCGGCGGAACCCCCGACCTTCCCGACCGCGACGATGACGCCGTCGGTCACCGCCACGTCGCCGGTGAACGGTTCGCCGCCGAGTCCGTCGACGATGGTGCCGTTGCGGATGACGAGGTCGTAGCTCATCAATCGAGGTTACGTCGCGGGGTAGCGTCGGCGGAATGAGCGATGCGGCCCGGGAAATCCTGCGCGACTCCTTCAATCGGATCATCGAGCACGTCGATGACCTCACCGACGGTCTGAGCGACGAGGTCTCGTTCTTCCGCCCCACGGCGGGCCGAGCGGTGGAAGGCAACAGCATCGCCTGGCTGATCTGGCACAGCGCTCGAATCCAGGACGCACAGTTGGCTCACATCGCCGGGACCGAACAGGTGTGGTTCACCGGGGGATGGGTGGACCGGTTCGCGCTGGATCTTCCGCGCGACGCCCATGGTTACGGTCACACAACAGAAGAGGTGGGCAGGGTGCGCGCTCCGGCCGATCTGCTTGCGGGCTACTACCATGCGGTGCACAGGATGACGCTGGAGTACGTCGCCAGCGTCAGCACCGAGGAACTCGCCCGCATCGTCGATGAGAAGTGGAACCCGCCCGTGACCGCGAGTGTGCGACTGGTCAGCATCATCGACGACTGTGCCCAGCATCTGGGGCAGGCGGCCTACATACGGGGGATCGCCAGCTGATCGACAGGGCGCTTCTGGGCTGGCCGCTTGTCGGCATGCCGCTGATGGTGTTGCTCGGCCTGGGTGTGCGCGGCGGCGCGACACCGGTCGACGCCTGGCTGCAGCAAGCCCAGGGGGGACCATTGCGCGGTCCGCTGAGCTCGCTGCTGGTCTTCACCGACTACCGCACCGCGCAGGCTCTGCTCGTCGGTGCGGTGGCGGTGTCGCTGTACCGGCGGCTGTGGGCGCTGGTGCCGTTGATCGTGGTGGTCCCATTGATCGGACTGGCGGCCAGTTCGGTACTCAAGCCGGTGTTCGGGCGGATGAAAGAGCAGGGCCTGGCGTACCCGAGTGGGCACACGACGGTGATGGTCGTCTTGCTCGGGATGGTCATTCTGGCGGCCGGCGCGCGGCGGTGGCTGGTGTGGGCGGCGGCGGCGTTCGCGGCGCTGGGGATCCTCGGCCAGTCGGTGACCTACCACTACTTCACCGACGGCGTCGGGGCGCTGCTTCTGGGTACTTCGCTGGTGTGTCTGGCTGCCGCCGCCCTGCGCTGGACGCGGCGGCGCACCCGGTGGCTGAGGCTCCGGCTGTGAACTTCCTGCGAGCCACCGCCACGGTTGTGCTGTGGCTGTTGACCGCGGTGCTTCTCGCCGCTGCGCTTCCGGCGGTGTGGACTCAGCAGAACCTCGTCGACCGCGACGGATACGCGGCACTGGCGCAGCGGGCGGCGACCAAACCGGAGCTGCAAACGGCGATGGCGGGCGAATTGACCGCGCAGGTGGGCCGGCTCGGCGGTTCCGATTCCACGGTGGTGAGCGGAATCGCCCGCGCGTACACCGCAAGCTCCTCATTCCCGGGCGAGTTCGCCCAGGCGAACGCCTTCGCCCACCGCTGGTTGTTCACCGACACCGTCGGATCCAGCGTCGACTCCCAGGGCAGGTGGGTGATCGACTTCGCCCCGATGCTCTCCGATGTCGCATTCGCCCAGACACTGCGCGACTACGACATCAGCGTGCCGTCCTCGGTGCCTATCCCGTTGACCGACAGTGCTCCGGCGGCGCTGCGGCCCGGCTCGCTGCACCGGCTCGCCGTGTGGGGTCCGTGGGTGAGCTGGGGCCTTGTCGGGTGTGTGTCGGTATCCGCGGTGCTGATGCTGCTGGCCGCCAGAAGGCGGGGTCGGGCGCTTGCAGCATTGGGGGTCGCTGCGCTGCTGGTCGGCGGGGCTGGTTGGGCCGCAATCGAATTGGTGCAGCCGCAGTTGCGCTCCGTGCTGGATCAGACCTCCGGAGGTGTGCGCCGGATCGCCGACGTGATGGTGGCCACCGCGCAGGGCAGCATGCATCAGTGGCTCAACGTCACCATGATCGCCGGTGCCGGACTGGTGATCGTAGGAGTGATCGTGACCCTGCTCGCAGGCCTATCCCAGCATCCGGCGCAGGAACGTGAACGCCAACGCTGACTTGAAGGCCGTCTGGGAGTTATCGGCCGCCCCGGCGTGGCCGCCCTCGATGTTCTCGTAGTACCTGACCTGGTGTCCGGCCTGCTCCAGGGCTGCGGTCATCTTGCGGGCGTGCCCGGGGTGCACCCGGTCGTCGCGGGTGGAGGTGGTGACCAACACCGGTGGATAGCGCCTGTCGGCGCTGATGTTCTGGTACGGCGAGTACTGGCTGATGAAGGCCCAGTCCTCCGGATCGTCGGGATCGCCGTACTCGGCGATCCAGGAGGCGCCGGCCAGCAGCAGGTGGAATCGCCTCATGTCCAGCAGGGGGACTTGGCAGACCAGTGCCCCGAAAAGTTCGGGGTACTTGGTCAGCATGATGCCCATGAGGAGTCCGCCGTTGCTGCCGCCCTGGGCGCCGAGCAGGGCGGGGGTGGTGATGCCGCGCGCTACCAGATCCCTTGCCACCGACGCGAAGTCCTCGGCGACCTTGTGGCGGCCGCCGCGCATCGCCTGGGTATGCCAGCCCGGACCGTATTCGCCGCCGCCACGGATGTTGGCCAACACGTAGGTGCCGCCCCGGGTCAGCCACAGCCGGCCCAGGACGCCCCCGTACCCGGGCGTCTGGGACACCTCGAAGCCGCCGTACCCGGCCAGCAACGTCGGTCCCGTCGGATGGCCGGTCGGGCCGACGACGAAATAGGGGACCTGGGTTCCGTCATCGGAGGTGGCGAAGTGTTGTGCGACTTCGAGATTCGCTGAATCGAAGAAGGACGGCGCCTGCTTGATCGCTGTGAGTTCGCCCCCCGCCGTTCCGTGCAGCAGCGTCGACGGGGTGAGGAAGCCGCTGGAGTCCAGGAAGATCTCGTCCCCGGTGTCGTCGGTGGCGACGATCACGGTATTGCTGCTCGGCGGAAGACCGGTGACCGGTTCGCGGGTCCAGGTCCCCGGCGTGACGACCTCCACGCGACTGGCCACGTCGGCCAACGTCACCATCATCAGGCGGTCGCGTGTCCAGGCGTACTGATGCAGGCAGGTGTGGGCATCCGGCTCGAAGACAACCGTCAGTTCCGCTGTGCCGGAGAGGAATTCCTCATAGTCGGCTGCCAGCAGTGACCCGGCCGCGAAGTCGGCGGTCCCGGTGTGCCAGTCGGTCCGCAACTCGATCAACAGCCAGTTCCGGTGCACCGAGACCGATGCGTCGGTGGGTGCGTCGATACGGACCAGTTCCCCGGACCGAAGTTGGTAACGCTCGTCGTTGAAGAAGTCGATCGCCCGGTAGATCAGCGTGCGTTCGTAGCCGGGTGTCCGATCGACCCCGGCGGCCACCGTCACATCGGTACGCGACCCGGTGAACAGGATCTCGGCGTCGGCCAACGGCTGCCCGCGCCTCCAGCGCTTCACGATTCGCGGATACCCCGAGTCGGTCAGCGAGTCGGGTCCGAAGTCGGTGCCCACCAGCAGGGTGTCGTGGTCCTCCCAGGCGATCCGGGACTTCGCTTCCGGCAAGGCGAAACCACCGTCAACGAAGGATCGTGTCGACATGTCGAATTCGCGTACGACGGACGCATCGGACCCGCCGCGGGACAGCGAGATGAGCGCCAGGGAGTGATCGGGTTCGATGACGTCGGCTCCGGCCCACACCCAATTCTCTCCGTCGGTGCGAGCCAACTCGTCGACGTCGATGATGACGTCCCAGGACGGCCTGTCACTGCGGTAGCTCCCCAGCGTGGTCCGCCGCCACAAGCCGCGGGGGTTGGCGGCGTCGCGCCAGAAGTTGTAGAGGAACTCCCCGCGCCGGCGGACGTAGGGAATGCGGGTGTCGGTGTCGAGTACCTCCAGCGCCTCGGCCCGCATCCGCTCGAACTCGTCGTCGGAGAACTCGGCGATCGTCATCTCGTTGCGGCGGCGCACCCAGTCCAGTGCGTCGGCGCCGTCGATGTCTTCCAGCCACAGGTGCGGGTCGTCGGCCATGCCGCCATTCTTGTCGCAGCGACTCGGATCGACTCGGAGCGACTCCGTATTACCGGCTCGGTCTTACCGGAGCGGTAGTGTGAGCTGCGTTACATCTCGCCACTTGAAGAAAGTTCGCAATGACTGTTTACGCACGTCCCGGCGCCGCGGATGCGCTGATGTCCTTCCAGAGCAGATATGAGAATTTCATCGGTGGGCAGTGGACCAAACCGGCCGGCGGCCAGTACTTCGAAGCCCTCTCGCCGGTCAACGGTCAGCCGTTCTGCGAGGTGGCGAGATCCACTGACGCCGACATCGAACTGGCGCTCGACGCTGCCCACGCTGCCGCCCCGGCATGGGGAAAGACGTCGGTCGCGGACCGGGCCGTGCTGCTCAACAAGATCGCCGACCTCATCGAGGCCAATCTGGACAAGATCGCGCTGGCGGAGTCCTGGGACAACGGCAAACCGATCCGTGAGACGCTCAACGCCGACATCCCCCTGGCGGTGGACCACTTCCGCTACTTCGCCGGTGTGATCCGAGCCCAAGAGGGTTCGCTTTCGCAGATCGACGACGACACCGTCGCCTACCACTTCCACGAACCGCTGGGTGTGGTCGGTCAGATCATCCCGTGGAACTTCCCGATCCTGATGGCGGTGTGGAAACTTGCCCCCGCGCTGGCCGCCGGAAATGCGGTGGTGCTCAAGCCGGCCGAGCAGACCCCGGCCTCGGTGATGTACCTGATCTCGTTG
>CAZRFC010000323.1:0-5129 GCA_964598975.1 uncultured Mycobacterium sp.
GGCCGGGAAAAAGGAAGGGGGTTCGGCCTTTTGCGTCCCGGTAGTAGCTACTGCACGACGGCGATGCCCAGGAGTAGCGCCCGAAGCGCGGCGCCAGCCAGTCGTTGTAGGCGCGGTTGACCGCCGGCTTGACCGCCAGCGATCGCAACCCGGCCGCCTGTTTGGCGGCAAGCAACCCAACGATGGTCGCGATGTTGCGCTCCGCGCTGCGGAAGAAAGGGGCATCCAGCGGGAGGCCGTTGGGGCCGGCCGCGAAGAAATAGTTCGGGAAGTGCGGAACCGCAATGCCTTTGAATGCTTCGGTAGTTCTCGACATGGCCTCGGCGAGGCTCTCGCCGTTGTCGCCGACGACGTCGATCCGGTCGAAATCCAGAATCCGGTACCCCGTGCAGAAGATGATGACGTCGGCGTCGATCTCGCGGCCGCTGTCGGTGGTCACCCCGGTCGGGCGCACCGCGCGCAGGCCTTCCGGGACCAATTCAACGTTGTCGCGCAGTAGAGCCGGGTAGAAGTCGTCGGACACCAGGCCCCGCTTGCAGCCGTAGGGGTCGGTGGGTGTCAGTGCGGCGCGCAACCGCGGATCGGGGATCGTGCGTTCGATGAACGAGCGGGCGCGCTTCTCGAATTGCCGGGCCCGGCTGTGGCCAAGGGTGGCGGCGTCGTGGACCAGGCTCATCAGGAACCGCTGGACAGTGCGGGTGAGCTTCATGGTGAGGGGGAGCCGCCGCCATCGGTTTCGCTGCGCATCGGTGTAGAACCGACGGCCCCTGGGCATGATCCAGTTCGGCGAGCGTTGCAGCACGGTGAGAGCGCCCGCGACTTTGGCCACCTCGGGGACGATCTGCACGGCGCTGGCCGCTGAGCCGACCACGACTACACGCTTTCCGGCCAACTCGACATCGTGATCCCAGCGGGTCGCGTGGAAACTTGCCCCGTCGAAGTCGGCGATGCCCGCGACGTCGGGGTAGCGGGGTGTGTGCTGGTTGCCCATCGCGTTGATGACGACGTCGAACTCGAAGCGTTCTCCGACGGTGCTCTCGAGGACCCAGACGCCGTCGTCGCGGTAGCGGGCGGCGGCGATGCGCGTGTTCAGGGTGATGTGCCGGGTGAGACCGAACTCCCGAGCGCAAGTCTGCAAGTAGGCCTCGATCTCGGGTTGTTCGACGAAACTGGCACTCCAATCGGGGTTGGGCCGGTAGGAGAACGTGTAGGCGTGGGCCCAGACGTCGCACGCAAGCCCGGGGTAGGAGTGCAGGTGCCAGGTGCCGCCGACCGCGTCGGTCGCCTCGAAGATCGTGAAGTTCCCAAAGCCCCGGGCGAGTAACTCATGGCCGGCGGCCAAGCCTGCGGGCCCGGCGCCGATCACCGCGATCCGCAGTCCGCCGCGGCTGCCAGGAGAGTCCAAATCAGGTTGTCCAGGTGGTGGTTTCACTCACCGGTCTGCGTTCGGTCGAGGGCTGAGGTGTTTCGTCATTACCTGGGGGAAGCCCGAGCCGGATCAGCGCCTGCGGGTGTGCCTCGCCATCGAACACCTCGCAGGCCAGCCGCAAACGACTGCCCATGTCGTTCAAGGGTTCGGTGAGTGGGCAGCTGGCCAGACCCATCGCGGTAGCCGTCAACGTGAGGTGACTGAGCGCCTCCCCGGCCCGCAGTCGCATGTCGTCGTTATCCGATGCGGTGCCCAACACCAGCAGTACCGCCCCGTCGTCCGGCTCGGCGGCACCCTCGGAAAAGCGCAGCGTCACGCCACCGCTCTCCTGTCGAACCCACCGCGATCGGGGAACGACGGCCAATTCCACGCCCAACCGTGCCGCGCGTACGTGCAGCAACTCCAATGTGGCGGGCGGGATCCGCAGCGCCGGGTAAGGGCCCGTGTCGGCCCGCCGCCGGGAAATGGCGTCGGCCAGTTCGACATGCGCAGCTTCGGGCGGCTCTTCGGCGACCTCCAGGATCGCCAGGTGGCTGTGGTCGCGGCCGTCGGGGAACCGCCGCACCCGAGGGGACCAGCCCGCGGCGGAAAGCGCTACGACGCAATGGTCCAGAACCGCACCGCAGCCCAGCAGTACATCGCGCCGGTCCGTCGGTGATCCACCGGCTTGCCGGCGCCAATCGGCGTAGAGGTGAATCGCGGCATCATCGACCCCCCAACGCCAAGGCTGCAGGTTGCCCGACGACGGGGCACGGGCGGCGACGTCGAGCACGCGCTGAAGCGTGGCCCGGTCCGGGAAAGTCGTGGCCAGCGGGTTCACCTCCCTCGTTGCTCGGCGGTCTACCGATTATGCATCGGGCAGCCCCCTTCGGAGCCGCTCTCGCGGTGACACCGAGCCCTACACTTGCTGCGTGAAGACCGCCAAGGTCATCGCCGACGACGTGGCCTCGGTCCCGGACGCCGACGTGATCATCGCCGGCGCCGGCCTCTCCGGGCTCTCACTCGCGGTGGCTCTGCTCGATGCCGGCCTGCCCGACGAAGCGCGCATCGTGATCGTCGACCCCCGCGACACGCTCAGCGGCGCCGACCGCACATGGTGTTTCTTCGATCTCGTGCCGCATGCGTTCGAGTCCGCGGTCACTCACCGCTGGGCCCGATGGCGTGTTCGTAACGGCACAGCCGAGGTGCTGCGTTCCGCGCCGGGTACCACGTACTGCCACATCCCCGGGGAACGCTTCTACCAGGTCGCGCTCGAGCGACTCGCCGCCGCCGGCACGCGCGTCCAGTTTCTCCTCGGCGTGACGGTCGAGGAGCTTGTGGATCGCGGCACCCATGTCGACGTGCACACCAGCGCGGGGGTGCGGCGTGGGAGCCTCGCGATGGACTCGCGGCCGCCATCGCTGACCCACGCCGCCAGTGGCGGCAAAGACATACACCTTCTGCAGCACTTCCGCGGTCGGGTCGTCTGTAGCGCGGAGCCGGTCTTCGAGGTCGACACCGCGACACTCATGGACTTCGACGTCACCCAGGCCCATGGTCTTCACTTCATCTACGTGTTGCCTTTCGACGCGAACACGGCACTCGTCGAGAGCACGTTCTTCACCGAGGATCTGCTGCCGGAAGCGGTGTACGAGGAGGCCATCGAGACATGGCTCGCCCGCAGACGGCCCGGCGCGGTGTTCGAGACGATCTCGCACGAGAGCGGGGTGATCCCCATGACGACGGAGCCCTTCAACGCGTGGCCGAGCCCGCGAATCGTGCGGATCGGTACCGCAGGGGGACATGTCAAACCGTCGAGTGGGTATGCCTTCCTGGCTGTCCAGCGCTTTGTCGCCGAGTTCGCGCCGCGCGTGGTTGCTGCGCTCCGGGCCGGAGGATGCGCCGAACCACCCGCGGTGCGGAGTGCGCGAACCGTAGTGCTCGACGCCATCTTCCTTTCCTATCTGCGAAGGCTCCCCGCACGTGCGCCGGCCACGTTCTACCGTCTCTTCGAACGGGTGCCTCCCGGAGTTCTGGCCCGCTTCCTCTCCGACACAGGGACTCTCGCGGATGACCTGACGGTCATGCGCAGGAGCGATTCCCCGCGACTGGCACTCGAGTCCGTTCGCGCGGCCCCCCTTTTGCGTCGTCGGTAGACATAGGACAGGTCAGCTGCTCGGGCCACTGACCGGTGAGCATCGGTTGCTGGGCGAGCAGGCGGTAAGCGATCACCTCAAAGCCGCACAGCCGACGCCAACCGATTTCCCGCCGGCGACGATGCGGAGCCATACACTGACCGCGTGAACCTCAGCAAAGTCATCGCCGACTTGGCGATGACGCCAGTCCGGGCCGGTCTCGTAGCTGCTGACCTCGGACTTGCCGCGGGCGCCATGGCGCTCGGGGTTGTGAAGGAATCCATGGGCGAGGAAGGCCCGCGGACGGTGGAGGGGCAGACGGTCGATCCGCTCACCGAGATACTTCCGCTGCGCGGGGCGATCATCGGGGCCAACCGGGTTGCCGAGTTGACCGAACCCGACCGGGCTTTGGGCCGTGTCCTGGCCCGCGGCGGGCCGGCGGACAAGCTGACGCGGCCGGGCGGGGTCCTGGAAATGGTGACCGCCCCCGGTGGCCTGCTCGACCGGCTGGACGTCGAAGGCAGCGCACTGGAGCGGATTCTGGCGCCCGGTGGGCTCATCGACCGGCTGCTCGACGAGGACGGCCCGCTGGAGCGGATGTTCGCCGAGGACGGCCCGATCGAGCGGATGTTCGCCGACGACGGCGTCATCGAGCGGATGTTCGCCGAGGACGGAATCGTCGACAAACTGACGGTCAAGGATGGACCGCTCGAACAACTCACTGAAGCCGCTGAGATCCTCAGCCGCCTGCAGCCCGCGGTGGACGCGTTGACGCCCACCGCCGACACCCTCGAGGCCGCTGTCGACACGCTCAACAGGTTGGTCGGCTCGCTGAGCGCTATCACCGACCGCATCCCGCGCCGACGCTCTGCGCGCCAGAACGGGCTGTCGAAAGAATCTCCGGAGAACGCCGCCATAGACAAGTGAGCGCCGACTCGCCTGGCGTGCCCATCACCGCCGTCGGCCCTTGCCGGTTCCCAAAGCCAAATCGGATCGGTCGGGATAGGCTTCGGCGGGGGTAATTTCCGACTGGTTGAAGGTGATCTGGATGAGTCTCACGACAGAAGTGCCGGCCACATTTCCCGCGCACGACCCGGCCGGCTGGCGTCAGCTGCCGACCTCTTACACCCCGGTGGACCCGGCGAGGGTAGAAGCCCTCATGGCCAAGGAGTGGGAACGCTATGCCAAGACCACCGTTGGCTCCGCCGACCACGCAGCCCGATCGGTCAAGACTCTGCCCCTGGGTGTGACCAGTAGCTTCCAGTACTGGGATCCGTACCCGATGGGGGTGAAGTCCGCGCGTGGCGCCTATGTCACCGACTGCGACGACCGAAAGGTGTTGGATCTGTCGATGGGCTTCGGCGCGATGCTCGTCGGCCACCTCAACCCCACCGTGGTGGCCAAGGTGAAGGAGTTCCTGGACGACATCGGCACATTGTTCGTCACGCCGTCGCCGATCTCGACGGACGTCGCCGAGCGGTTCAAGCAGCGTTTCGGCGTGGACATGCTGCGGTTCACCAACTCCGGCACCGAGTCGACGATGTACGCGGTACGCGCGGCCCGCGCCTACACCGGCCGCAAGGCGA
>CAZRFC010000324.1:0-5114 GCA_964598975.1 uncultured Mycobacterium sp.
CGCCGGTGATGAACGGGCGGTCCCGCTCGTCGACGTCGGAGGTGATCAGGGTGGCGGCCTCGGCGTCGGTACGGGCGATGACGACGGTCGGCACGTCGGCGACGTCGGCGGCCAGGCGGGCCGAGGTCAGGGTGCGGATGTGCTGCTGGGTCGGGATCAGCACCTTGCCACCGAGGTGGCCGCACTTCTTCTCCGAGGCCAGCTGGTCCTCCCAGTGCGAACCGGCGACGCCGGCGGCGATCATCGCCTTCTGCAGTTCGTAGACGTTCAGTGCGCCACCGAAGCCGGCCTCGCCGTCGGCGACGATCGGCACCAGCCAGTTGTCGATCGAGGTGTCGCCCTCGACCTTGGCGATCTCATCGGCCCGCAGCAGGGCGTTGTTGATCCGGCGCACCACCTGCGGCACCGAGTTGGCCGGGTAGAGGCTCTGGTCGGGGTAGGTGTGGCCGGACAGGTTGGCGTCACCGGCGACCTGCCAGCCGGACAGATAGATGGCCTTCAGGCCACCACGGACCTGCTGGACGGCCATGTTGCCGGTCAGCGCGCCGAGGGCGTTGACGAAGTCCATGTTGTTGACCTGGTCCCAGAGGATCTCCGCGCCGCGGCGGGCCAGAGTGTGCTCCTCGACGACGGTGCCCTGCAGGGCCACGACGGACTCGGCCGAGTACGTGCGGGTGATGCCCTTCCACCGCGGATTGGTATCCCAGTCGCGCTGAATCTCGGCGGCGCTCTTGGGCTTGCCGACGTTGGAAACGGCCATTGGACTTCTCCTTCTTTTGTCTTCCGACCCGGGGCGTAGCTCGGTGCGAACCCCGGACCCTCTTAACTCCTGCGCTAACGAAACCCTTGCATATCGGATATCCGCAGGTCAAAACGTTGCCGTTTGCCAACTTTGGCAATACGCCGCCCTTAACTTGCGAAGATTGCAAAGTCAGGCCTGCGACCTGGGCAAATATTACCGGCCGGTAACTTAAATCCGGCAGGTCACTGCCGTCCGGTCTGGGAGGGCGGGAACTCAGAGCGGGAAGATCGCCGCGACGGCTTTCACGTCATCGCCGACGAGGTATGTGAGCGTTCTCACCGTCCGGTCGGTCAGGTCCGATCCGAACTTGTCGGTGGAACCTGGCGGATAGACGTGCGACAGGATCTCGAGTTTCTCCCCGTATGCCACCGCCGCGTCGTGCTCGATGGTCACCCGCAACGGCGCCTCGGTCAGTTCCGGGTGCGGTGCCAGAAATTCCTCGACGACTTTCCAATAAACCGAGTTGTTGACGTGGTCGAACAGGTCGATGTCGCTGACCCGGATCGGGAACTCGCGGATCTCGTCGGCGTCTTCACGTGATCCGGCCTTCAGGTAGGGCTTCCAGCGCAGCCGATTGACGTCGGTGGTCTTCATCAGACCTTCCATGAAGTCGTCGGCGATGCGGGCGGGGGTCTGCGTTTCGCGATTGAAGTTGATCCAGAAGGCCTCGGTCTCGATCAGCCCGCCCCGGCGGCCGTCGATACGCACCCGCATCTCGCACCACCGGTTCGACGCCCCCGAACACCAGCGCCGCAGACGCAGGGTGTCCTGAAACTCGATGGGGGCGATCATGTCCACCATGGTGCGGCGGACGATCCACAGCGGGTGGGTGTCGTTGTGCCCCATCTCGCGCAGGTGGTCCTGACCGATGTCCATGATGTGCCGGGTGGCGGCGTCCATCCGCAGCCGGCCGAGTCGATCGACGTCGGCCGGGCGCAGCGGCCACTGCCGGTCGAACACGTCGGGATGCGGATCGGGAACGGGCATCAACACCTTGCCCAGACCGATGTTCTGCGTCGCGCTTCCCATGCTGGCCGATCATGCCAAATGCCCAGTTCTAAAACCAAGCGCACCCGACCCCGCCGCGGCCCGTCGGTAGGCTGACCGGATGCCCAAGACCTTCGTCGGATCGCGGGTGCGCCAGCTACGGAGCGAACGCGGGTTCAGCCAGGCAGCCTTGGCCCAGATGCTCGACATCTCGCCGAGTTACCTGAACCAGATAGAACACGACGTCCGTCCGCTGACAGTGGCTGTGCTGCTTCGCATCACCGAGGTTTTCGGTGTCGACGCAACATTCTTCTCCTCCCAGGACGACACCCGACTGGTGGCCGAACTTCGGGAGGTCATGTACGACCGCGACCTGGACGCCGACGTCGACCCCGCCGACGTGGTCGACGTCGTGGCCGCGCATCCCTCGATCGCGCGGGCGATGGTCAACCTGCACCGGCGTTACCGGATCACCACCGCCCAATTGGCCGAGGCCACCGAAGACCGGTTCAACCTCAACACCGGAGGCAGCGGCACCGGGTCCATCACGATGCCGCACGAAGAGGTTCGTGACTACTTCTACCAACGGCAGAACTATCTGCACGAACTCGACACCGCCGCCGAGGATCTGACCGCGCGGGTGCGGATGCACGGCGGGGAACTGCGAACCGAGCTGTCCCGCCGGCTCATCGAGGTGCACGGGGTGCGGATCGTCCGGCGCATCGACCTCGGCGACACGGTGCTGCACCGCTACCACCCCGCTTCCAAGACCATGGAGATCTCCACCCACCTGTCAGCCGGTCAGCGCGCCTTCAAGATGGCCGCCGAGTTGGCCTACCTCGAAGTCGGGGAGCTGATCGACGCGATGGTCACCGATGGGAAGTTCACCAGTGACGAGTCGCGCCGGCTGGCCCGGCTGGGGCTGGCCAACTACTTCGCCGCCGCAACGCTGTTGCCGTACCGCCAGTTCCACGACGTGGCCGAGAACTTCTGCTACGACATCGAGCGGCTCTCCGCCTTCTACCAGGTGAGCTACGAAACCATCTGCCACCGGCTCTCCACCATGCAGCGGCCGTCGATGCGCGGCGTCCCGTTCTCTTTCGTCCGGGTGGATCGGGCGGGCAACATGTCGAAGCGCCAGTCAGCCACCGGCTTTCACTTCTCCTCGGCGGGCGGAACGTGCCCGCTGTGGAACGTGTACGAAACCTTCGCCCATCCCGGCAAGCTGCTGGTGCAGATCGCACAGATGCCCGACGGTCGCAGCTACATGTGGGTGGCGCGCACGGTCGAACGGCGCGCGCACCGCTATGGACAACCCGGTAAGACGTTCGCGATCGGACTGGGTTGCGAAGTGCGCCATGCCAACCGCCTGGTGTACTCGCGCGGCCTGGACCTGTCCTCGGACAGCGCAACCCCGATCGGCTCGGGCTGCCGGGTGTGCGAACGGGACAACTGCCCGCAGCGGGCCTTCCCCGCGCTGGGCCGCGCCCTCGACATCGACGAACACCGGAGCACGGTGTCGCCCTATCTGGTTAAGGAGAACCGATGAGCGCTTGCGCGAAGAGAAGGAGGCCGCAGTGAGCCAAATCGCCCGCATCCCTCCCGGTGGCCGCAAGGAACTGGGACTGCTCAACTGGATCATCGCGAGAATCGGCGCCCGATCCATCCGGGCTCCGCAGTTTCACCTGTTCGAGACCATCGGGCAGCACAAGGTCTTTTTCCTTGCCTTCCTGCTGTATTCGGGCGAATTGCTGAACCGCGGCAAACTGCCGAAACTCGAGAAGGAATTGGTGATCCTGCGGGTCGGACACCTGCGCAATTCGGAGTACGAGCTGCAGCAGCATCGCCGCCTGGGCCGCTCACGCGGGATCGACGATGCCCTGCTGCAACGGATTTACGAAGGTCCGCAGGCGGAGGGATTAACCGGTCGGCAGCGCGCACTGCTGCAGGCGGTTGACGAGTTCATTCGCGACCGCGAGGTGTCCGACGAGACTTACGCGGCACTCGCCGCCCACCTGACCCGCCAGCAGATCATCGAATTCTGCGCTCTGGCAGGGCATTACGACGGGATCGCGGGCCTGCTGGCCACGCTGCGCATCCCGATGGACTTCCCGGACTAGGGCCCACGTCGGAGCGATGAGGGCGGTCAGGCAGCTGGCGCCGGCTCGCCGACCGGCGCGATCGGGAGCTCCGTGCCGACAAAGTTCCCCACGCGGGCATCTGACACGCCGCCGACCGAAGGGCCCTGCGCAGCGGTCGCCGGAGCGGGGGCGTACGCCGGGGCCACCCCGAGGGTCTTCTGCGTGCCGGCCGCCTCGGCCTGACCGGTGAAGATGCCGACGCCGATCTGCCCCTCGGTGGCCGAGTGCACGGACGTGCTCGATTGCCCCACCGGAGCACGCGAACCGTCGCCGGCGTCGCCGTGGTGCGCGTACGCCGGGCCGGCCAAGACCAGCGAACCGGCCACCAATGCACCGGAGAGGGCGCCGAGGATCGAGATTTTCTTCATGGGTCTTGCTCCTTGTGGTCGTCGCCGCGCCGATCGCGGCATAACCCCACTCTGCTGGTCGGCGAACGGCCCAGCTGTCCACCGGCCGGACCGTTCCCGGGAGGACTCCCCTGTCCCCCGATCAGCCGACGGGCCGACGCCTACAAATACGTTTGGCCGAGCACGATCAGGGTGAAGATCACCGGCGAGACCGGCAGTGCCCCCAGGAAAGCGGCCCAGGCGAAGTCCTGGCGCTGGTAGCGCTGCCAAGCTTGTCGGCCCAGCACGACGGCGCCGGCGATCACCAGCACCGAGATCACCAGCACCCAGGTGTTGATCGACGACGAAGTGGTGGCCAGCGATATCAGGATCAGCCAGAGAATGTGCCCCAGCAGCAGACCGCCGATCCCGGCGACGATCACCGACCGGACGCCGCCGGGCGCCCCCGTGGCCGGCCTCAAAAGTTGATCATGTGGCCGGCCAGGCCGTGGAAGCATTCCTGCAACGCCTCCGACAACGTCGGGTGGATGTGCACGTTGCGGGCCAGTTCGTTGACCGTCAGATCCCACTTCTGTGCCAGCGTCAACTCCGGCACCAGTTCGGAGACGTCCGGCCCGATCAGGTGGGCTCCGAGGAGCTCGCCGTACGTGGCGTCGGCGATCACCTTGACGAAACCGGTCGGATCGGCCAGCCCGTGGGCCTTGCCGTTGGCGGTGAACGGGAACTTGGCGACCTTCACGTCGTAGCCCTCGTCGCGGGCCTGCTGCTCGGTCAGGCCGAAGCTGGCCACCTGCGGCTGGCAGAACGTCGCCCGCGGCATCATCCGGTAGTCGCCGA
>CAZRFC010000325.1:0-5087 GCA_964598975.1 uncultured Mycobacterium sp.
GGCGCCCCACACGCGCCACTCGCCGGCGACGTTGCCGCGGGCGTCCGGGAGCGCGACGCGCCCTGTGCCGCCGGGCGCTGTGGTGGGACGCACGTGCTGCGCGTCGGCGGTTTGCAGCGCGAGAGCGCCGACGAGTGCGGCGCGGGTGACGAGGCGCAGCGCGTCCATGAAGCGCATGCCGGCCCGCAGGCCGCCCTGCAGTTCGAAGGCGATCATGCCGCCCATCTGGCGCATCTGCCGCCGGGCCAGCGCGTGCTGCGGGAAGGTGGCCAGGCCCGGGTAATGCACCGCCGCCGTGGCCGGGTGCGCGGCCAGGAATTCGGCGACCGTCTGGGCACTTTGGCAGTGGCGGTCCATGCGCAGCGCCAGGGTCTTGAGGCCGCGCATCACCAGGTGCGCGTCCTGCGCCGACATCACGGCGCCCGTCATGTCCTTGAGGCCGTAGAGGCGCACGCGCTGGGCCAGTTCGGCATCGGCAAAGATGGCAGCGCCGGCCGTCAGGTCGCCGTGGCCGCCCAGGTACTTGGTCATGGAGTGCACGCTCACATCGGCGCCCAGCAGCAGGGGCTGCTGCAGGTAGGGCGTGCAGTAGGTGTTGTCCACCACCACCTTCACGCCCCGGGCATGCGCCAGCGCGGCGATGGCGGCAATGTCCACCAGGCGCATGTTGGGGTTGGCCGGCGTCTCGAAGTACACCACGCGCGTCTTGTCGCCCAGCGCGGCGGCCACGTTGGCCGGGTCGGTCATGTCCACGTGCCGCACGGTGACGCCAAAGCGCCCCAGGCCGTGGTGCAGGAAGGAAAACGTGCAGCCGTACAGCGTGAGGTCGGCCAGCACCTCGTCGCCCGGCTCCAGCATCGACCACAACGTCGCCGTGATCGCCCCCATCCCCGAGCCGAACACCACCGCGCCGGCGCCCTGCTCCAGGCTGGCCAGGCGCCCTTCGAGCAGCGCCAGCGTGGGGTTGGCGATGCGCGTGTAGAAGTAGCCGTTTTCCTCGCCGGCAAAGCAGCGCGCGCCGTAGGCCACGTCCGGGAAAGCGTAGGTGGCCGAGGTGTGGATGGGCGGCACCAGCGCACCCTGGTGCTCGGCCGGGTCGTAGCCGTAGTGGATGGCGCGGGTGCTGAAGCCGCCGGTGCTGTGGTGGGGTGCCTGGGCCATGCGGGTCTCCTGAACGGGGTATGAATCCCCGAATTCTTTGCCAAACCCGGCGGAAAAATATCGCTATAACAACCCATTAACAGCCGATTATTGGAATAATCAACCCGTTTCTATTGCATTAAAGAAATACCATGCCCCAAGAACCCGCATCGTTCGACGCCGTGGACCGCGCCCTGCTCGATGCGCTGCAAAAAGACGGCCGTGCGACCGTGGGCGAACTGGCCGAACGGGTCTCGCTCTCGACCTCGCCGTGCTGGCGGCGCGTGCGCCAACTGGAGGAGTCGGGCGTGATCAGCGGCTACCACGCCCACCTGGACCGCCACCGCGTCGGCTACGGCGTGCTCGGTTTCGTCCAGCTGGGCCTGCACGAGCACACGGCCGAGGTCAAGGCGGCGCTCGAGCGCGAGGTGCTGGCGCTGGCGCAGGTGCTGTCCTGCCACAACCTGTCGGGGCGCTACGACTACCAGGTGGAACTGGTGGCGCCCGACCTGGAGAATTTTTCCGAGTACGTGCGCACACGCATCCGCAGCCTGCCCGGCGTGCGCGAGATTTCCACCAGCTTTTCGCTCAAGGAGGTCAAGCGCACCGTGGCGCTGCCGGTGGGCGGCGCGTGATCAGAAGGCGCTGGGCGTGGTGCTCAGAGCTTCCAGCCAGTGCAGCGTCGCCGCCAGCTCGGACGGGCGGATTTCATGCTCGCTGGCAAATTCGCGGTAGGTGATGGAAAGCGGCAGCGCCTCCAGGTGGTGCGTGATGGCCTGGGCGTAGGCCAGCGGGATCACACCGTCGTGCGTGCCGTGGCTGACCCAGAGCGCGCGCCCGTGGAAGGCATCGGCCGGCGCCATGGCGGCCAGCGGCTGATCCAACAGCCGGCCGTGCCAGACGATGGCAGCGCGCAGCAGCGCCGGCTGCGTCAGCAGCAGGCCGAGCGCCATGGCGCCGCCCTGGCTGAAGCCGGCGACCACGCAGCGCTCGGGCGGAATGTCCAGTTGCCGCGCGGCGTCGGCCAGCGTCTGCTCCAGGAGCGCCCGGCTGGCGGCCTCTTGTTCTTCGTCGATGCTGCGCGCGCCACCGGGCTCGATGGAAAAATCGAACCAGGCAAACGCCCCCGGCGCCATGCGGTGCGGCGCCCGCAGGCTGAGCACGTAGTAGCGCTCGGGCAACTGTGCGCACAGTGAAAACAGGTCCTGCTCGTTGCTGCCCACACCGTGCAGCAGCACCAACAGCCACGGGCGCGGCACACTGGCCGCGGCAGGTCGCTTCAAAAATGTGAGCGGTAAATGCATGATAGATAAGCGCCAGTGGCCAATTTGTTGAATAAATCTGGGCCCGGCCGTTCAGGCCGCCGGCTCCAGAGCGAGCGCGTCCATCGCCAGCATGCTGTACATCACCTCGCGACTCAAGTACTCCGGCCGCACATTGTTGCCCGCCGCGCCGAGCGCGAAGAACAAGGGCATCAAATGGTCTTCCGTCGGATGGGCGCGTTCGGCGTGCGGCGCCTGGCCGCGGTAGTCCAGCAGGGCCGGCAGGTCGCCACGCCCGATGGCCGATTCGACCCAGCGGCTGAACTCCAGCACGTAGGGCGCCGGCGCGCGCGCGCCGCCGAAGAATTCCGCCAGGTTGTGCGTCATGCTGCCCGAACCCATCAGCAGCACGCCCTGGTCGCGCAGGCCGGCGAGCGCCGCACCAATGGCGTGCACCTCGCGCGGCCCCGCGCCCACGGGCAGCGCGACCTGCACCACCGGGACATCGGCCTCGGGGAACATGTGCATCAGCGGCACCCAGGCGCCGTGGTCGAAGGGCCGCGCGGCGTCGCCCTCCGCGGGCAGACCGGCGGCCTGCAGCAGCGCCAGCACCTCCTGGGCCAGGGCCGGCGACCCCGGTGCAGGGTATTGCAGTTCGTACAGCGCCGGCGGAAAGCCGCCAAAGTCGTGCCAGGTGGCGGGCTGCTCGCCCGCCATCACGCGCAGGCCGCGCGCCATCCAGTGCGGCGACATCACGACCACGCCGCGCAGCGCCGGAAAGCGCGCGCGCAGCGCACTGCCCCAGCGGGTGAGCGCGGGGCCGGTTTCGCCCGCTTCGATGGCGAACAGCGGCGCGCCGTGCGATACGAACAGCGCGGGAACCTGAGGGGCGGCGGCGGGGATGCTGGTGGTCATGGGAATCGTCCTTTGCCTCCAATGTAGGAGCTATCGCGGCGCCTACCAAGCCCCCGGCGGGGAACGCTGCATCCCATCCACCGCGCCAATCGCGCGCCAATGCTCAGGTCGGCACTTTGCCGCGCAGGGCCTTGGTTTCGCTGCGCTGGCTCTTGGATTCCAGCCGGCGCAGCTTGGCGCCATAGCTCGGCTTGGTCGCGCGGCGCGGCACGGGCGGCTGGGCGACGCGGTTCACCAGGGCTTGCAGGCGCGCCAGGGCGTCGGCGCGGTTCTGCTCCTGGCTGCGAAAGCGCTGCGCCTTGATGACGACCTCGCCCTGGTCGGTGATGCGCGCGTCGCGCAGCGCGAGCAGGCGCTCGCGCACCTCGGGCGGCAGGGAAGACGCGTGCACGTCGAAGCGCAGGTTCACCGCGCTCGAGACCTTGTTGACGTTCTGCCCGCCCGCCCCCTGGGCGCGGATCGCGGTGAATTCGACTTCGCTTTCGGGGACGATCAGCACCTGCGCACGCTCAGGCCGTGCGCATGCGCGCCAGGGCCTGCACCGCGAGGGGGTAGCCATCGACCCCCAGGCCGCAGATGACGGCGCGCGCCACCGGCGAAATGGTGGAATGGTGGCGAAACGGTTCGCGCGCGAAGACGTTGCTGATGTGCAGCTCGATGAGCGGCACGCCCGTGCCCTTGATCGCATCGTGCAGCGCAATGCTGGTGTGCGTGAAGGCGCCGGCGTTGAGCACCACCCCGGCCAGATCGCCCTGCTGGTGCAGGCGACCGGCCTCGTGCAGCCAGTCGAGCAGCGCGCCTTCGTGGTTGCTCTGGTGAAAGCGCAGCGTGAACCCGGCCTGCTCGCACGCCTGGGCGCACAGCGCCTGCACGTCGTCCAGGGTGTGGTGCCCATAGACGGCGGGCTCGCGCGTGCCGAGCAGGTTGAGGTTGGGGCCGTTGAGGACGAAAAGGGTGGGCACGGGAGCGGCGCTTTCAGGCTGGGCGTGCGCAGGTGGCCGAAGCAGGCCACCCGCGCAGGCAGGTGAAGCGCAAATTATGCGGTGCCCGGGACGGCGCGCAAAGCGGCGCCGGGTGGCATGAGCGCCGGATTACCTGTCGTGCCAGCGGCCGTGGCCCCGGTCATGGCGGTGGTGGCGGTGCCCACGGTCGCGGTAGTAGTAGGCGGGCGGCGGCGAATACACCACCGGAGGCGCGTAGTACACCGGGCGCGGCGGCGCGTAGTACACCGGCGGGGGCGCGTAGTACACCGGCGCCGGCGCGCGGTAGGAATAGGACGGGTAGTTGCTTGCGCCCACCACCACGCCCGGCACGCCGATCCCTACGGACCAGCTCACGTCGTCGCGCGCCTGCGCCACACCGGCCGAGGCCGCCAGCGCAAAGCCTATGCCAAGGGCAGCGAGCTTGCCAAAAACGGTCTTGATCATGTTCATCTCCTGGTTGGACGGGCCGGCGGCTTTGCCGGCCCCACAGACGCCACAACGCGCCACATGCCTGAAAGGATGGCACGAATGGGCGTCTAAAGTGTGTCCGTGCGTATATCTCCTTGTTTCCATGCGTAAAAGCGCACAGACGCGCCACCTAGAATGGCCGCCATGACCGCCCACGCCCCCGCCTCCGCTCCGGCCACGAGTACGCCGGAAACCCCCAAGAGCAGCAATTTCCTGCGCCAGATCATCGAAAACGACCTGCAAGCCGGCACCTACGCCAGCCGCCGCTGGGCCGGCAGCCCCGGCGACGCCGCCCACCACGCGGCCGGCCAGCCAGACC
>CAZRFC010000326.1:0-3375 GCA_964598975.1 uncultured Mycobacterium sp.
CCCGCTACGGCAATCCGGCAGTCGACCACAAAGGCGCCCACATGTGGGCCTGCCGCCGGCACGGCGCCACCGTCGTCGCGGTCCGCGGCCGAATCGACGCCGGGAACATCACCCGGGTCAGCGACTACGTCACCCGGTTCATTTCCTCCGACAGCCGCTTGGTGCTGGATCTCAGCGCCGTCACGGGCTTCACACCGCGCGCCCAGCGTCTGATCGACGCCGTCGGTGAGCGCTGCGCTCTCGTCGGTGTTGACTGGGCACTGGTACCCGGTGAGGCGGTCATGCGGCGACTGCGCTCCCGCAGCGATGCGGCCGGACTGCCCGTTATCGATTCCGTTGCCGAGGCTGAGCACCAGTTCGACGAGGCCGTCCTTCGTCGGCGTCGATTCCTGCTGCCTCTGCTCCGTCGGACGGCCTGACCCGCGCGGGTATCCTCTTTCCCTGTGGGCGCTGGGAAGGCGGCGGCGGCCGTCCTACTGACTGTCGGCTGCAGCATCGCTGTCGCCGGGGTCGCCACGGCGGATCCCGACGCCTCACCTGATCCCCCGGTTCCGCCATCCTCGGACCATGCCGCCGCTGCCGGGACTGCGGGTCCGCCGCCCTCACCCGGACCGCAGACCATGGACCGCGACGGCACCTTTGCAGTCGGCTCCCAAATCCTGCCGGGCGTCTACGCCTCGGCGGGTCCACTTCCCGGCGACACCTGCTACTGGCGGAGGATCGGCGCTGACGACGCCACCGTGGAGAACGCCATGTCCAAAAAGCCACAAGTGGTGCAGATCGACGTCACTGACGTTGCGTTCAAGACCAACGGATGCCAGCCATGGGAATTGACCGGCGACGCGCCGCCGAACCAGAACCCGCCCTGGCTGTCTCAGCTGCAATTCCGGCACAGCCTCGACATCCTCAACGGGCTCGCCGGCCAGTCCGGCAACGGCCAACTTCCCCCGTACTGACTTGAGGAGGCTCGCGGCACTGCTCGCCGTCGTGCTGCTGGAGACCGGCTGCCAGTCTGAGCCGCAACCCCCCTTGGTCATCTTCGCGGCGTCGTCGCTGACGAAGACCTTCACCGCCCTCAGCGGTGCTTTCACCGGTGCAAGTTCGGATGCCGCCATCGGTTTGTCCTTCGCCGGTTCAGCGGATCTGCTGACCCAGTTGACCCAGGGCGCGGCGGCCGATGTGTTGGCTACCGCAGACGTCCCTACGATGGATAAGGCCGCCGCCGCCGGACTGGTCGCGGGTGCGCCCATCCCGTTTGCGACCAATCGGCTGACAATTGCGGTATGGCCGGGAAATCCTAAGGACATCAAATCGTTTCGCGATCTGGACAAGGTTTCGCTGGTCACCTGTGCGGTACAGGTGCCGTGCGGGTCGGCTCTTCCCCGGCTGCAATCCGTGGCCGGCGTACGACTGCGCCCGGTGAGCGAGGAGTCTTCTGTCGCCGACGTACTGAACAAGGTGACAAGCGGTCAGGCAGATGCCGGCCTGGTCTACGTGACAGATGCCCGCGCCGCGGGAGGGAAGGTCACGGCCATCGACTTTCCGGAGTCCGCCGGTGCGGTCAACACCTACCAGATTGCGGTGCTGAAAAACGCCGGGGATCCGGCACAGGCGGACCGCTTCGTCAAACTGGTGTCCGGTCCGGCAGGACGCGAGGTGCTGGCCGACGCCGGCTTCGGCGCACCCTGACGTTAGCGTCTGCAAGCGTGATCGTGCTGCTGCCACCATCGGAGACCAAACGCGGCGCCGGGGATGGCCCCCCGCTGACCATGGACGAGCTCAGCTGGCCGGAGCTCGGGGCGGTGCGCGGCCAGTTGGTCGACGAACTGGTGACACTAGCCGCCAACCCCCCGGAGTGCCGGCGGGCGCTGGGAATCTCCCCCGCCCAAGATGCCGAAATCGAGCGCAACGCCACGTTACGTACTGCGGCCACGCTGCCGGCGTTGCACCGCTACACCGGCGTGCTGTACGACGCGCTGGACGTCGAGTCACTACGCGGGCCGGCCGCCTCCCGGGCCCGGGTCCGGCTCGCCGTCGGATCGGCTCTGTTCGGACTACTACGCGCCGAGGACCGGATCCCCGCCTACCGACTTTCGGCAGGCTCGAAGCTGCCCGGTCAGCCGGGCCTTCCGACCCGGTGGCGCCCAGTTCTCGAGCCGCTGCTGGCCGCATTGGCCGCCGACGAACTCGTGGTGGATCTGCGATCGGGCGCCTACATCGGCCTGGGCCGGCTCGCCGATGCCGTCCGCGTCGACGTGGTCGCCGAACAGCCTGACGGACGCCGAACCACCGTCAGCCACTTCAACAAAGCCCACAAGGGCCGACTGGCCCGGGCACTGGCGTCAGTCAACTCCGAGCCCGACGATGCGGCCGGGGTTGCAACGGTTGCGCGCCGCGCCGGGATGCGTGTGGAACGCGACGGCAACCACCTAACCATTCTCGTCACGCCCTGACGGATGGGAAGATTACTGCGATGAATACCCGCTGGAACAGCACCGGCGAACAGCGCGGCGACGAATACGACGCCCGCTGGCGATCCATGGCCGAAAGTGGCCAGAACGTCCACGGCGAAGCGGATCTGGTCGAGACTCTGCTCAGCGACTCCGGCGGCAGGCGGGTCCTGGATGCCGGCTGCGGAACCGGCCGTGTCGCAATCGAATTGCATCGCCGCGGGTTCACGGTCACCGGCGTCGACGCCGATCCGGCCATGCTGGCCACGGCCCGGGCCAAGGCCCCGGATCTCCCCTGGATTCATGCCGATCTGTCCGACCCCGCGGAATTCCACACGCCGCCCGTCGATCTGGTCTTACTGGCCGGCAATGTGATGATCTTCCTCGAGCCGGGGACCGAAGGACGCGCGCTCGCGAATCTGGCGCCCGGCCTTGCCAACGGCGGACTGCTGGTCGCAGGGTTCTCCCTCCAGCCGGACCGGCTGTCGCTGGAGCACTATGACGAACTAGCCGCCGACGCGGGCCTCACGCCGGCGGCCCGGTGGGCCACCTGGGACCGGCAGCCCTTCGACGGGGGCGATTACGCGGTATCGGTGCACCGGGTGGCCCCATGAAGATTTTCACCGGGACGGTTCCCGACCAGTACTACGCCATGACCTCCCGGCTCACGGCCGGCGGGCATCAGCGCACCACGACGCGCGTGGTCGCCGGCTGCATCCTCGCCCTCGGGGTACCCGCGCTACTCGCCGCCGGCAATCCGCAGGCGAGCAACATCAGCTGGGGCAGATCGCTGTTGGCGATCGTCCCGCTGGCCTGTCTGGGCCTCGCCAGCCCTTGGATGCGCTACCGCTGGCCCACCCGGTCGCAGTCGGCCACCGTCGTCGTCCTCGGGGGAGGTGAGCACGACGGGTCCTTCCAGCGCACG
>CAZRFC010000326.1:3385-5060 GCA_964598975.1 uncultured Mycobacterium sp.
CTCGGGGCTCTGTTGCTGGCTGCCGGGTGCATCGTCCCGATCAATCCGTTCTCCGGACTGCTGACCGCAACAGCCTTCCCCTTCGTCCTCGGCTACGCGGCACTGTTCCACGGCACCCGACTCCAGGTCCTGGTGGCGACCGTCGCGGCCGGCACCGTTGCGTGGCTGGTGATCCAGATCTCACGGACGGATGTGCCCACCGCACTTGCCGTCTCGACTCCGGTAGTCCTGATCAATGTCGCGGTCCTGGTTGCCTGCCGCACCGTTGCCCAGGTCGCCGCGACCGGCGAACAGCACACCGATATCGAACCGCTCACCGGGCTGCTGAACAGGACTTCGTTCGACGAACTCGCGGGCACCCTGCTCGGCGCCCGCAACCGCGGTGACGACCGTTACCTGGTCCTTGCCGTCATCGCCATCGACAGCTTTGCCGCACTGCTCAGCGTCCAGGGCACCCGCGGCGGGGACCGGGTCCGGGTTGCGGTCGGCCAAGTCTTGCGCGACACCGTGCGCCACGACGCGGTGATCGGCCACGTCCGCGAGTCCGAGTTTCTGGTCGCCGACGTATTCACCACGCCGGACCCCACTCCATTGGCCGAACGAATCCGCGGGGCGGTCGCCGCGATCCCAGGCGGTATCACCGCGAGCATCGGAGTGGTCTGCACCCCCCTGCAGCCACTGGCTGACCGACCGCCCAACGAGGTTCTTGATGAGATGATCGCGCTGGCGACCACCGCGATGTACCGGGCGAGCCGTCACGGTGGCAACTCCGCCGAGTATGTCTTCGAGCGCGGCATCAAGAGCGACTGAGCGATGCGATGAAAGCAAAGGTCCTGGCCATCGTCTGCACCCTCACCCTCTGCTCTCCGACAGCCTCCGCGGAGCCCTCGCCATCTGCACCGGATGACTTCGTTGCCCTCAGCGACATCGATGCTTCCATCCTTCAGGACATTCGCTACTTCACTCCGCACAACTTCACCGGCAACCCGGTCGACGGGTACCTCGCACCGCTCTGCATTCTTACCCGGCAGGCCGCCCAAGCATTGGCACGTGCCCAACGGGACTTCATCGAAGACGGTTACACCCTCAAGGTCTACGACTGCTACCGCCCACAACGGGCCGTTGACCAATTCGTCTCATGGGCAAGGGATCTGGCCGATCAACGCATGAAGGCGGAGTTCTACCCGCGGGTGGACAAATCCAATCTATTCGCTGACGGCTATATCGCCGCGCGCTCCGGGCACAGCCGCGGCAGCACCGTCGATCTCACCCTAGTCCCACTGTCCGAGGCCGACGCAGCGCCACCAAACTACACGCCCGGCCAGATTTTGCTTGATTGCGCTGCGCCGCAAGCGATTCGCTTTCCGGACAACTCACTCGACATGGGAACCGGATTCGATTGCTTCGACACCCTGGCCAACACCGCCGACCCGAGAATAGGTGGCGAGCAGACGAAGAACCGCACTTTGCTCCTGGAAGGACTGCAAAGATACGGATTCGTCAATTACGACAAGGAGTGGTGGCACTTCACCTTCCAGCCGGTTGACCTCGGCGAGCCGTTCCCGGACACCATCTTCGACTTCCCCGTCGATCCGGCGGCGCTGTCGGCATCATTGCGGCAGACTCGATGAACACTCGCCGAAAGCAGGGGTATGAACGATTTCCTCGATGAACA
>CAZRFC010000327.1:0-5056 GCA_964598975.1 uncultured Mycobacterium sp.
TGACCACCCAGGAGGACATCCGGTATGCCAGCCGGCATCCGGAGATCTTCTCCTCGGCCGAGGGCATCACCATGGAGGACTTCGCCCCAGAGGCCCGCGAGGTGGCGCAGTCGTTCATCGCCATGGACGCTCCGCGGCACGCTCAGTTGCGCGGCATCACCATGGACGCCTTCAAGCCCAAGAACATGCGTCGACTTCAGGACTGGATCCAGGGGCATGCCCGCGATCTGGTCACCGAAATGTCCCACCTCGGAGAGGGCGACTTCGTCGAACTGGTGTCGGTGAAGCTTCCCGCCCGCATCTTCGGCAGCTTCTTCGGACTGCCCGAAGGCGAGATCCGGGACAAGGCCACCAACGCCGCCCAGCGTCTGCTCGGCTGGACCGATCCGCGGGTCCGAGGCGACCAAGGCGAGTTGGAACTGTTCATGGGTGCGGTCATGGACCTGCACGCGGTGGCCACCGAATTGATCCCGCAGCGCCGCGCCAACCCCGGCGAAGACTTGCTGACCTGGATGGTGCAGGCGGAGTTCGACGGCAAGAAGATGACCGACGACGAACTGCGTGCCTTCTTCGTGCTGCTGGCGGTGGCGGCCAACGACACCACCCGGCACGCCTCGGCGCACGCCATCTACACCCTCTCCAGGTTCCCCGACCAGAGGGCTCTACTGATCGAGGACATCCCAGGCCGCATCGACACCGCCGTGGAGGAAGTGCTGCGATGGTCCTCGCCGCTGCTACACATGCGCCGCACCGCGACCCGGGACGTCACCGTCAACGGCTCGGACATCAAGGCCGGCGACAAGGTGGTCCTCTGGTACATCTCCGGCAACCGCGACGAAGCGGTGTTCGACGACCCGTTCACCTTCGACATCCTGCGGAACCCGAACCCGCACATCGCATTCGGCGGGGGCGGCCCGCACTTCTGCCTGGGCGCCGCCCTGGCGCGCACCATGCTGCGCTCACTGCTGACCGAGGTCTACACCCGCATCCCGGACATCTCCGCGCCGGACCCGGAGTTCCAGATCGCCAACTTCATCAACGGGATCAACCGCCTGCCCGCCAGCTGGACCCCCGAGCAGAAGGGCTGAGACCGGATGAAGACCAAAGCCGGCGTGCTGTGGGGCCTGGGCCAGAAGTGGGAGGTCGAGGAGGTCGACCTCGACGGACCGCAGGAACGCGAAGTCATGGTGCGACTGACTGCTTCGGGGCTCTGCCATTCCGACGACCACCTGATCACCGGCGATATGCCGATGCAGTTGCCGGTCGTCGGCGGCCACGAGGGCGCCGGGGTGGTCGTCGAGGTCGGCCCCGGGGTGACCGATGTGGTCGAGGGTGACCACGTGGTGCTCAGCTTCATCCCGGCCTGCGGGCGATGCGATCCCTGCACTCGCGGGATGAGCAACCTGTGCGTGCTCGGGGCTGCGATCATCGCCGGCCCGCAACTGGACGGCACCTTCCGATTCCACGCCCGCGGGCAGGGTTTGGGCCAGATGTGTGTGTTGGGAACGTTCTCGGAGTACACCGTGGTCCCCGAGGCATCCATCGTCAAGATCGACCCCGACATCGCGTTGGACACCGCCGCCCTGGTCGGCTGCGGGGTGACCACCGGGTTCGGCAGCGCGGTGCGCACCGGCGAAGTCCGCGAGGGGGACGCCGTGGTGGTGATGGGCGTCGGCGGGATCGGCATGAACGCCATCCAGGGCGCCCGCGTCGCCGGCGCAAGGGTGATCGTCGCCCTGGACCCGGTCGAGTTCAAGCGCACCCGTTCGCTGGAGTTCGGCGCCACCCACACCGCGGCCACCGTGGAGGAGGCCCAGGGGTTGGTGGCCGAACTGACCCGCGGGGCGATGGCCGACGCCTGCATCGTCACCACCGACTCCGCCGAAGGGGCCTACGTCGCACAGGGCCTGAGCCTGGTCGGCAAGCGCGGGCGGGTCGTCATGACCGCAATCCCGCACCCGACCGACATGACCGTCGACATGTCGCTGTTCGACTTGACGCTGTACGAGAAGCAGGTTCGCGGGTCGCTGTTCGGGTCCTCCAACCCCCGCAGCGACATCCCGAGGTTGCTCGACCTGCACCGCTCCGGCCAACTCAAGCTCGACGAACTCGTCACCCGGGAGTACACCCTCGATGACGTCAACCAGGGCTACGCCGACATGCACGCTGGAGCGAACATTCGCGGACTCATCCGGTACTGAACCGTGATCCGCCTAACGGACGTCAGTTGCTGACACATCTCGACGGGGACAACTATCGTTAAACCGTGGAGCCCGCGCGGCGTGGGCTCGGAGGAGATGAAGCCATATGAGCATTCCCGAGGTTAAGCGAGTCGGTACCTGCACCTGTCGTTGCGGCGCCTGCAAGAGCCAGGCCCACTGCCGCAACATCGGCAGCGGCTGCAAGGTCAAGCTCTGAACACCTAGTTCACCACGTCGAACTCCGGTACCGCCCACTCGGCGGTGCCGGAGTTTGTCGTATGTCCACCACGGGTAAGCCCCGCTGCAGGGCCCTGAAACGTGGCCCAGCCGAGGAGGCGGGATCCATGGTGGACAACAAACTCGAGAAGCGGCGCGACAACCTGCAGAAAGCGGCGGCCGGGTGCGGCGGGGTGCTCTACGCGGCGGTCTGGACCTACGGCTTGGTCGTCGACCAGGCGAGCAGTGCCAACTTTCTGCCGGTCAACACCGCCGACAACTGGCTGCACTTCATGCTGGCGGTCGCCATGATCGGGCTAGGCCTCGCCTTGGGCCGGCGCTCCACCACAGCAAGCGCCCCCCGGACGGTTCCCCGCCAAGCGCATTAGGCACTGGAGTGGCCGCCCCCACGCGCTACCGACGGGTCCGGCGGGTCAAACTCGTTGCGGCGCAGGGAGCGGCGGTCGCCGTCGCAACGGTGTTCCTTGCCATCGCAGTGGCCGGATTCATCCCCGGACTCACCACCCGATTGGATCGCCTGCAGTGGCTGGGCCCTCCCCCTGAGGGGCAGGTCGCGCAACTCTTCGGCGTGTTCCACATCTCGGCCGCGCACAACCTGATGCACCTCGGGTTCGGCGTGGCGGGCCTGCTGTTGGCCCGGACCTTCAACCGGGCTCGGCTCTACCTGGTCGTCGGCGGGCTGACCTACCTCGGCCTGTGGATGTGGGGCACACTCGAAGCCGGGCCGCGAGATGTATTGCCGCTCAACGGGGCGGATAACTGGCTGCACCTGGGCATCGGCGTGGTGATGATGGTGCTCGGGCTGACGTTGGCCGGCAGCAGGGTTCCCACCGGCGCGGAGGGCGAACTGCTGATCCCCGAGTGAATCCCCCGGGCAAGTCAGCGGATCGAGAGTGCGATGCCGTCGAGGATGTCGTGTTCGCTGACGATGAGTTCGGCGATTCCGGCCCGCTCGGCCAGCGCCGCAGCCAACTCCTCGACCACGATCGCCCCGCCGCCGATCACGTCGACGCGGCCCTCGTGCATCGGGCCCAGCGCGGCCCGTTGCGCGCGGGTCATGCCGATGAGTTGACCGCAGACCTCCAACAGGTCCGGGAAACCGACGCGGGACAGGTGGATGGCCTCGGAGTCGTAGGTGGTCAGCTTATGGGCGAGGGCGGCGATCGTGGTGAAGGTGCCGGCCACCCCGACCCAGGTCCTGGCCTGCTGCACCGGCACCACGGCCAGCGCCTCGGCCAGCTTCTCGCGAACCACCTGCCGGGCCGCGGCCACCTCCTGCGGCGTCGGCGGATCGGAGTGCAGGCAACGTTCGGTCATCCGGACGCAGCCGATGTCGGCCGAGTAGCCGGCCCGCACCCCACCGGCGTCGCCGAGAACCACTTCGGTGGAGCCGCCGCCGAGGTCGACGACGACGAATGGTCCAGCGGCCGAATCTAATTCGGCGACGGCCCCGGTGAAGGACAGTTCGGCCTCTTCGTCGCCGGTGATCACTTCGGCGACCGCGCCGGGGACGGCCGATCCCAGCACGGCGGCCGTCATCGCGAAGAACTCGTCGCGGTTGGCGGCATCCCGGGTGGCCGACGTCGCCACCATCCGAAGTTTCCGCACCTGGTGGCGGCCGATCAGTGCCGCGTAGTCGACCAGCGCGGCACGGGTGCGGGCCAGTGCCTCCGCGGAGAACTTCCCGGTGGCGTCGACGCCCTCACCGAGGCGGACGATACGCATCTCCCGGTGCAGATCAGTCAACCGGACGCCGCCCCCACCGGCGACGCGGCCGGCGATGAGCAACCGGATCGAGTTGGTGCCGCAGTCGATGGCGGCGACGGTCTCTCGGCTCACGTCCACTCCTCGCGCCTCAGGATCCCGGCCATCGCCGGGTCGTCTGCCAGCATGGCAAGCGCCTCGTCGCCGAACGGGTTGACCCCCCGGCCCTTGGCCAGGGCATGTGCCATCAGCACGTGCAGGCATTTCACCCGGTCGGGCATGCCTCCCCCGGAGAAGGTGGTACCCAGCGGTTCGACGGCGTCACGCTCAGCCAGATACGACTCGTGGGCGCGACGATAGGCGGCGGCCAGGTCGGTGTCCTCAGCCAGCCTGGCCGTCATCTCCCGCATCACGCCATCGGATTCCAGTCGGCTGGCCGCGGCGGTGAGCACCGGATGAGTGAGGTAGTACAACGTCGGAAACGGGGTGCCGTCGGGCAATCGGGGTGCCGTCTTGACCACCCCGGGCTCGCCGTTGGGGCAACGGTAGGCAATCTCCAGGACGCCGCGTGGATCGCGGCCCAATTGCCGTGCCACCGCCTCCAGGTCTACTGGCTCAACCACCGGGCGGGGGTGGCGGTGGCGGTGGCGGGGGCGGGGGCGGTGGCGGTAGCGGGGCCGGCGGCCCCGCCGGTCCCGCCGGCGGCGGCAGACCCGGCGGCTCGGACTTCGCCGGGGCGGGCGGACCATGCGGGGTGTCGGCGATGGTGTGCCACAGGGAGGTGTACCAGGGGTCGCTGCTGCGGCCGGTCTGCGTCTTGGGTCCGTTCTCCTGCTCGACGATCGCCCCGGGCGGCAGTTGCACCTGGTAGGGGATGTCGCCGGGCTTGACGAAGCCGAGTCGCTCGCGGGCCT
>CAZRFC010000328.1:0-5044 GCA_964598975.1 uncultured Mycobacterium sp.
CGCGGATCTCTCCGCTCTGGGCGCGGCGGCCCGCGAAGGGCTGGAGCGGATCTACGCGGGCTTCATGGCGGTGGGCCGGTGCTCGCTTCCCACCATTGCCGCGGTGAACGGAGCGGCCGTCGGGGCGGGGATGAACTTGGCGTTGGCCGCCGACGTCCGCATCGCCGGTCCGCACGCGATGTTCGATCCGCGCTTCCAGAAACTGGGGATCCATCCCGGGGGTGGGGCAACCTGGATGCTGCAACGGTCGGTGGGACCGCAGGTGGCCCGCGCAGCCCTGTTGTTCGGGATGCGCTTCGACGCGGAAGCCGCGGTGAGCCACGGCCTGGCACTGCGGGTTGCCGATGATCCGCTGGCCTCGGCACTGGAGTTGGCGGCGGGGCCCGCGGCAGCGCCGCGGGAGGTGGTGCTGGCCACCAAGGCGTCGATGCGGGCAACCGCGATCCCCGGTTTTAACGATGCCGACCATCACGAGGCCGCCAAGGACATCGAACTCGGCCCGCAGGCCACCTCAATCGAGTCCCCGGAGTTCAAGGCACGTCTGGCCGCCGCCCAGAAGCGTTAAGACACGAGGCGGTTGTTCAGCCACACCTCAATGTCACTGAACGGCTTTCGGGGGGTGCCAGGTACCGGCGGTGCGCACGAGTGGTGGTTTGCCCCGGTCGGGGTGGTGTAAGTGGCTGTGTGCGTGCCGTTTTCGTCAACTCGGGCGCTGACGTTCCAGCCCTGGCTCTCTTTGATGTAGTTGCACTGTTCACACTTCCCGAGCCCATTGGCCGCGCTGGTCGGCCCGCCCCGCCGGTGCGGTGTTGCGTGGTCTCGGTGGCGAACGGGGGCGTCGCAATACGGAGTGCGGCACCGTTGGTCACGCAGTCCGATGAATTCGGCGAGCCCCTTCGGAAACAACCGCGACCGGGATTCCATCGCAACCAGGGCACCCTTGGCGGGCTTGGCGTACAGCCTGCGCAGCGTGGCCAGCGACGCCGGATCTGCGACCGCAGAGGCGATCAGGTTCTGAGCCACCGACGACGGAACTGACCCGTACCCCGCGATGGCTGCCCCACCGCCCTCCACCCCCACCAGTGCCTGATCGGAGATCACCAGGTTGACCGCGACCGGCACGGCCTGCGCGGCGGAGCGACCCGTCACGCGCTCGAACAGTGTGTCCGCCATTACCTGTCCCCGCGATCGTCCATCGCAGCAGACGTCAGCCTGCCGCTTAAGGGCAGCGTAAACCGAAACTCCCTGCGCCACCGGCAGCAGTGCGGTCACATAGGTCATGGTGTCCGGCGCCGGCCGGATAGTGACGGTGCGCTCTTCCTGGGCTTTTGCAGCCCGATCCACTACCGCGTGTGGATCCAATCGGTACGCGATGGCCTTGGCCGCTGCGGCCAGCGCAGCATCGCCGACACCGTCCAGCCCTTTGATATCCGAGCACAATTCGACGTCGAGCCGACGTCTGTCATCGACGTCAAGACAGGCCGACTCACGCACCACGATGGTGGCCCGCCACTCCGACAGCGCACCGGCCTCCAGGGCCGCCAGGGTGTGCGGCATCTCGTTGACGAGGGCCTTGGCGAACCCGAGGTGCCGACTGCCGCGTGCCGGCGAGTCTCGGCGCGCCAATGCCACCTCGGCGGCGACGCCCCGTCCGCGTCGTTCCGCGGGCACTCCGACCGCCGCTTCGGCAGCGCGCCGCGCTGCGTCAAGCGCCGCAGCAAGACGCGCCTGCCGCGCTGCGGCCGCGGCCTTCAGGCGTTCAAGCGCGGCGATTCCTTCGACCAGTTCGGACTCCCCGCCGCCGGGGTCCCATGCCGTCATATCGAACATACTTTCGATTCTAGACGGCGGGTGTGACGGATTACGTCAGTCCGATCTCCCGCGCGATGAGCATCAACTGCACTTCGGTGGTGCCTTCGCCGATCTCCAGGATCTTGCTGTCCCGGTAGTGCCGGGCCACCGGGTACTCGTTCATGAATCCGTATCCGCCGTGGATCTGGGTGGCGTCGCGGGCGTTGTCCATCGCGGCCTCGCTGGCGACAAGCTTTGCGATCGCCGCCTGCTTCTTGAAGGGCTTGCCCGCAAGCATCAGTGCGGCAGCGTCGTAGTAGGCGGTACGGGCGGCGTGTGCGCGGGCCTCCATCCGGGCGATCTTGAACTCGATGGCCTGATAACGGCCGATCGCCTGACCGAAGGCCGTGCGCTCGCCGGCGTATTTGACGCATTCGTCGGCGCACCCCTGCGCGGCCCCGACAGCCAGGGCGGCGATCGCAATTCGACCTTCATCGAGGATTTGGAGGAAATTCGCGTAGCCGCGACCCCTTTCGCCGAGGAGGTTCTCCTCGGGAACCCGGACGTCGGTGAAGGAAAGCGGGTGGGTGTCGGAGGCATTCCAGCCGACCTTGTCGTAGGCCGGTTCTGCGACGAAACCCTCGGTTGGGACCGGGACCAGGATGGAAGAGATCTCCCGACGATCGCCCACGGTGCCGGTGACCGCGGTGACAGTCACCAATTTGGTGATGTCGGTGCCGGAGTTGGTGATGAACTGCTTGGAGCCGTTGATCACCCAGTGCCCGTCGTCGAGTCGCGCGGTGGTCTTGGTGGCACCGGCGTCGGTACCCCCGCCGGCTTCGGTCAGGCCGAAGGCGCCCAGCGCGGAACCACTGGTGAGCAGTGGCAGCCACTCCTGCTTCTGCGCCTCGGTACCGAAGCGATACACCGGCATCGCGCCGAGCGATACGCCACCCTCCAGGGTGATGGCCACACTCTGGTCGACCTTGCCGAGCTCCTCCAGAGCCAGGCACAAGGCGAAATAGTCCCCGCCCATGCCGCCGTACTCCTCGGGGAACGGCAGACCGAACAGGCCCATCTCGGCCATGCCGGCGACGACCTCGTAGGGGAAGGAGTGCTCGGCGTCGTGCTTGGCCGCGACGGGGGCGACGACCTCGCGGGCGAAGTCACGCACCGTTTTGGCGAGTTGCTGATACTCGTCGGGAAGCGTTGCAGTGGAAAGAAATTCACTCATGATTACCCCTTAACTACTGGCGACAATACGGGCCAGCGGCTGACCCACTTTTACCTGATCCCCGACAGCGACGAGCAGTTCGACCACCCCGTCGACCGGCGAGCGCAGCGAGTGCTCCATCTTCATCGCCTCCACGGCGACCACAACAACGTCCGTCTCGACCGGCTCTCCGTCGGCAACTCCGATGGCGACTACCGTCCCGGGCATCGGGCTGAGAAGTTCGGCGTCGCCACTGTGTTCATCGTCCGGTCGCACCGGCTCTTCGCGAACCTCCTGAACAACAACCGTCTTGCCCGATCCGGCTAGCCAGATCTGATGATCGGCAGCAGCCACGACGTAGCTGCGCCGCACCCCGTCGAGGGTGAGGGATAGCACCGAGTCGTGCATTGCAGCGGTCAACGCCCGACCGGCACCGTCCTCGATGCGTACGCGGCCGGCGCGCGGCTCACCCGTGATGTGGACGTGCTCGGTGCGATCGGCGGCCCGCAACCGGATCGTGGTCGGCGCGGCCTCACCGAGACGCCAACCGGACGGAATGTCCCATGGGTCTGCGGGTTCGGCCAGCCACCGACTCAACCAGCGGTAGGCCGCGGCGGCAATGAATTCCTCGTCGCCGACCCCGGTGGGCCGGTACTCCAGTTCCTCCAGCAGGCCGGTGTCCAGGCGGCCCGCGACCACGTCTGAATCGGCGAGCACAAATCGCAGGAAATCGATGTTGGTGCCGACACCCAACACGGCGGTCTGCGCCAAGGCGCTGTCCAGATTGCGCACCGCGGCGGCCCGGTCCTCGGCATGGGCGATCACCTTCGACAGCATGGGGTCATAGTCGCTGCCGACGGTCATGCCCGCGGACAGCCCGGAGTCGACGCGGACGCCGGCACCGGAAGGCTCGGAAAGAGCCAGCACCGGGCCGCCGGTGGGTAGAAATCCCGCCCCGGGATCTTCGGCATAGACCCGCGCCTCGATGGCATGCCCACGCATCGCGATGTCGTCCTGGCCGGCGGTCAACCGCTCCCCCGCGGCGATGCGGATCTGCCACTCGACAAGATCCCAACCGGTGACCATTTCGGTAACAGGATGTTCCACCTGAAGGCGGGTATTCATCTCCATGAAGAAGAACTCGTCGGGCCGGTCGGCGGAGACGATGAACTCGACCGTTCCCGCGCCGCGATAATCCACGCTCCGCGCGGTGTCACATGCCGCCGCCCCGATTCGCGCACGAGTGGCAGCGTCCAGCAACGGCGAAGGCGCCTCTTCGATCACCTTCTGATGCCGCCGTTGCAAACTGCACTCACGCTCACCGAGATGCAGCACGGTGCCGTGCGAGTCGGCAAGCACCTGTACTTCAATGTGCCTGGGGCGCAACACAAAACGTTCCAGAAACAATGTGTCGTCACCGAAGGCGGCCGCAGACTCCCGGCGAGCCGATGCCAGCGCGGACGGAAGATCGCCCGGCTCATCGACCCGGCGCATGCCCTTGCCGCCACCGCCGGCGGACGGCTTCACCAGGATCGGAAATCCGATGTCCGTCGCCGCGGCAATCAACGCGGCATCCGACAGCCCCGGCTCGGCGAGACCCGGCACCACCGGGACACCGAACTTCGAGACCGTCGTCTTGGCGGCGATCTTGTCGCCCATCGTGCGGATCGCACCACTCGGCGGACCGATGAAGACGATTCCGGCATGCTCCAGAGCCGCCGCGAAATCGGAGTTCTCCGAAAGGAAACCGTAACCCGGGTGTACCGCCTCGGCCCCCGTTCGAATCGCGGCCGCGACCACCGCATCCTTCAGCCTGGCGAGCGTGCGCGGGGTGTAGCGCGAGGCCGGCCCGGAGAGGCTGATGCCGCCGCGCACCACGCCGCCCTTCTCGAACACGGGCACCGCCACGCAGCGCATGTCCTCGGCGAGTTCACGGTCGTCATAGGCGAATCCCTGCGCGCGGACGCGTTGCAGCGCCGCACGGAACCGGTCGGGCTCGGTGATCGTCAGCACGCCGGGGGTTGCGAGCATTGTCTCGCA
>CAZRFC010000329.1:0-5040 GCA_964598975.1 uncultured Mycobacterium sp.
CGGCTGCTGCTCGAGCGGCCCGGAGGACCGCGGGCTGCACACCATCTGCGCCGTCGTCACCGCCGAGTTCCTGGACCATCAGCGTTCGATCGGCAACGACCTGACGACGCCGATGCCGCAGTTCCGCTTCCCGGGACTGGTGCCAGGCGACCGGTGGTGTGTGACCGCGCGGAACTGGCTGCTGGCCTACCAGGACGGCTGCGCGGCGCCGGTGGTGTTGGCCGCCACCCATGAGCGCACCCTCGATGTCGTCCCCCGGGGGGCGCTCGAAGAGCACGCCGTCGACGTGCCCGACGATCTCACCGGACTTTCAGGGGGATAGGCGATGAGCGGAACCCGTCTGTTGTTGATTGCGTTCGTCGCTTTGGGAATTGGGATGCTGATCGGCAACGCCGTCGTCATGCGTGACAGTGGCGACCCGAATCAGGCTGCGGCACAGGAACGCTGCGAAACGGACGTGCTGGGCCGACTGGCGGCGCCCGATACCGGCAAGCTCACCGACGTGAAGGTCGAAGCAGCCCAACTGGACCCGGAGACCACCGACCTGTCAGTGCTCGGCCGGGACGGCCTCAAAGGGGTCGACCACTCCCGGATCGCGGTGCGTGCCGTGACCGGCACCGTGCAGGCACCGAACGCATTCGGGGACACCCTGAGCGACCCGTTCACCTGCCGTGCCTACTTCGTCGACGACAAACTCACCGACACCCTGGTGGTCTTCGGGCACGACCACTAACTCAACAGGGTGGATCCCCAGTAATCGTCGTCGCCCAGACCCGGCGGGCAGGCGAACACCGCCGAACCGGTGTGAGTGATGTACTCGTTGAGCAGATCGTTGGCGGCCAACTCCTGCTGCATGGGGATGAACTGTGTCACCGGGTTGCGCATGAATGCGATGAAGAACAGCCCGGCGTCGAGGTGGCCCAACCCGTCCGATCCGTCGGTGAAGTTGTACCCGCGGCGAAGGATCTGGATCCCGCCGAGGTTCTCCTTGGACGCCAGGCGCACATGCGACAGGGGGTCGATCAACGGTTCGCCGGTCTTCCCGGTGGCCTCGAAGTCCAGCGGCGCGAACTCGTCGGTCTGTCCCAGGGGCGCCCCGGATCCCTTCTCCCGGCCGATCACCCTTTCCTGTTCCTTCAGCGTGGCCCGATCCCACGGTTCAATGCGCATGCGGATGCGCCGGGAGACCAGATAGCTGCCCCCGGTCAGCCAGCCCGGGCCGTCCCCGTCGGCCACCCACACATGCTCGTCCAGGTCGGCACCGTCCTCGGCCTTGAGGTTGGCGGTTCCGTCCTTGAACCCGAACAGGTTTCGCGGTGTCGACTGATCGCGGGTGGTCGACGAGGTGCGGCCGAAGCCCAGCTGGGAATACCGCACCGCAGCGGTGCCGAAGCCGACCCGGGCGAGGTTCCGGATGGCGTGAACGGCCACCTGCGGGTCGTTGGCGCAGGCTTGCACGACGATGTCACCGCCGCAGCGGGCCGGGTCCAGCGAGTCGTTGGGGAACTTGGGCAGATCGGCCAGTGCGGTCGGGCGCTGGCCGGCGATGCCGAACCGGTCGCGCCCGTCCTTGACGAAAAAGCCGGGTCCGAACCCGATGGTCAGCGTGAGTTGCGAGGCCGCCAGGCCGAGCGCCTCCCCGGTGTCGGATGGGGGTGCGTACGGGCTGAGGCCCACCGCGCCGTCCGCGAAAGCCTCCTCGCCGGCGGTCATCCGTTCGGCCATCGCGGTCCACTCCCGAAGCATCGCGACGACTTCGGACTTGGAGTCGGTCGTCACGTCGAAGACGCAGTAGTGCATCCGGTCCTGGGCGGGGGTGATGATTCCGGCTTGGCGGCGGCCGCGAAACGGGACGGGTTTGTTCAGATTCGACGCGGTGCTGGACGTGGCCGCCCGGCCGGCCGCAGCGCCGACGCCGGCGGCTCCGGCCACCGCCACGGCGACCCCGGCCGCCCCGAACAGTCGGCGCCGGGAGAGCCCGTGCTCCTGCTGCCGGCCGTCCTGGTCACTCGGGAGCGATGACACCTTGAACCTGACTGACTTCCTTGCTCAGCGCGTCGATGGCCCGGGACAGCTCCTTGCGCTCCGGCTCCGAAACCGCTGTGTAGGAGACGAATCCGCCACCTTCGCGGTACTTGGCCAGCAGTCGGTCGACGTCGGCGAACCGCTGGTCGACCCGCTTGCCGAGTTCGGCGTTTCGCGCGTCGAGGATGGGTCGCACCGCCGCCAGTGCGGCTTTGGAGCCCTCGATGTTGGCGTTGAAGTCCCACAGGTCGGTGTGGCTGAAGATGTCCTCCTCGCCGGTGATCTTGCTGACCGCGATCTCGTCGAGCAGACCCTGTGCGCCGCCGGCGATCTGGGTGGCGTCGACGCTGAAGTCCGCCGCGGTGACCTTCTCCCGCAGTTCGGTGACGTCGGCCAGCAGCTGGTCGGCGATCGCGTTGGTGTCGGCCTGCAGGCCGCTCACCCACAGGTCCTTCTCCAGTCGGTGAAACCCGGTCCAGTTCTGGCCTACCGGCAGGTCGGCCTCCCGCAGGTCTATGCGGGGGTCCAGGTCGTCGGGGAACGACTCTGCCACCGGTTCGATACGCTCCCAAGGTTGCCGGGACGTCGGGTACTGGGCCTTGGCGGCGGCGATGTCGCCGGCCTTGACGGCGGCCACGAATGACCCTGTGGCCGTCACCAATTCGTCGGCCTGCTTGATCACGTAGGCCTTGTAGTCGTCGGCCGCTTTCTTGTACTCTCCGGTCTCGCCCTGGGTGAAGGCGGCGCCCTTGACGGTGAAGTCGCTGCGGATGCCGTCACCCACCATGCCGGGCTTGCAGGCCACCTTGTAGGGGCCGGCCTCCTTGAACTCCACCACGAGCTGGCGCTGCAGCCCGGGGGAGATGTTCTCCACTTCGGCCAGGACGCGGTCGTCCTTGTCGTATACGTAGAACTCGGTCACCTTGGTGCCGTTGTTGGTAACGGCGAACGTTGTGGGTCCGGTGTTCCCCTCGCCGGCGGATAGCGCACAGCCGGTGTCGGTCGCGTCGACGGTGATCTGGGCGGGCGAAGCGCCTTCGGCGGGTTTGGATTCCTTTGCGGCACAGGATGAAACTGTCAGGCTGACGGCAATTGCCGTGAGCAGTATCGGGCGGAGCGTCACGTAGCGGACCTTTCGGTGATGCGGATTTCAGCCGGTGCCGGCCGGGCAGGCTTGATGTGGACCGGCTTGAGGAACAGGGTCAGGACGATCCCCAGATAGGCCAGCCAGCAGACCAGTTGGAGGACTGTCGGAGTCGGAGTGATGTTGAAGACGCCCTGGATGATCTCGCCGTACCAGGACGACCAGTTGAACCAGGAACTGATGTCGAAGGCCTGGCCGCCGGCCGCCGGGAGCCAGCCGACGGTCTGCAGCGCACCGATGCCGTAGGAGAGGATTCCGGCTGCCACCACGACCAGGAACACCCCGGTGTACTTGAAGAACTTGGCGAGGTTGACCCGGATCGCACCGGCGTACATGCCCCAGGCGATGCCGACGGCCACCAGCACACCGGCCAGCAGGCCGACCAGCGGCCAGACCGTCTCCGCCTCGGCGTATCCCACCATGAACAGGGCGGTCTCGGCGCCTTCACGCCCGACCGCCAGGAAGGACAGCGCGATCACCGCCAGCGCACCAGTGTCCAGGGCGCGGGACATCCCGGCGCGCAGGTCGCCGGAAATCGTGGCGGCGGCCCGGTGCATCCACAACACCATGGAGGTGACGATCGCCACGGCCACCAAGGACGCCACCCCGGCGACCGCCTCGGCGGTCAGGCCGCTGATCGAGTAGGCGCTGTACTGAATCGCCAAGAACATGACCACCGTCATGACGACGGCCGCCGCCACACCGGTCCACACCCACCTGAGGGCGTCGCGGCGCTGGGTCTTGACAAGGAACGCCACCAGGACCATGACCACGATCCCGGCCTCGAGCCCTTCGCGCAGGCCGATCAGTCCGCTGCCCAAAAGCTGGGCGGACAGATCCGGCCCGTTCAGGGGGATGGGTAGTCGCACGACGTCTCCACTCAGTAGAAGTGAGCCTAACCTAACTAAGGGTTACCTATTAATCAAGCCGGCCAAACCTGACGGGTTAGTATGTGCGTATGAACGCAGATAAGCAGGCTTGTCGGCGCCGGCTCGATGACGACCAGGTAGGCCTGGTCGTCGAGGTGTTCCGGATGCTCTCCGACGCCACCCGCGTGCGACTGCTCTGGGCACTGGCTGACCGGGAACTGTCCGTCACCGACCTCGCCGAGACCGTGGGCAAAGCGGGTCCGGCCGTCTCGCAGCACTTGGCGAAGCTGCGGATGGCGCGGCTGGTGCGCACCCGGCGGGACGGCACCACCATCTACTACAGCCTGGAAAACGATCACGTTCGCCAATTGGTCACCGACGCGGTGTTCAACGCCGAGCATGCCGGGCAGGGCATCCCGGGCCACCACTGCGGCGAACGCGATCTGGCCCGACTGCACGGTGAGCGCCGAGAGGTCGGGGCCTGATGGGCGGGCACCACAAAGGCGGGCACCACGGCCACAGCCACGACCACGCCGACAGCGTCGACGACGCGCTGGAGTCCAGCGCCCTGGGCATCCGCGCGGTCAAGATCAGCCTGATCGCGCTGGCCGTCACCGCCCTTTTCCAACTCGTCATCGTCGCGCTGTCAGGGTCGGTGGCACTGGCGGCCGACACCATCCACAACTTCTCCGACGCCCTCACCGCGATCCCGCTGTGGATCGCGTTCGTCCTTGGCCGGCGGGCGGCCAGTAAGCGCTACACCTACGGCCTGGGCCGGATGGAGGATCTCGCCGGTCTGTTCGTGGTTCTGATGATCGCGCTGTCGGCGATCATCGCCGGTTATCAGGCGATCCGGCGCCTCATCGACCCGCTGGCCATCGAACACCTCGGATGGGTGGCCGCTGCCGGGGTGATCGGATTCCTCGGCAATGAACTCGTCGCGCTGTACCGAATCCGGGTCGGCCGGCGGATCGGTTCGGCGGCACTGGTCGCCGACGGATT
>CAZRFC010000330.1:0-5037 GCA_964598975.1 uncultured Mycobacterium sp.
GCGCGGCGATCCGGTGCGCGCCAGCGACGACGAGCCGACCCCGTCGGGCTAGTCGACGACGAGGACGGGCGTGTCCTTGTGCAGGGTCTCGCCCCGGAAGAACGCCGGCGACACCGCGCGCCAGACCAGCATCAAAACGATCCCAAGCAGGATCAGGCCCAGGCCCAGGATGAGGACCAGGCCTACGCCGAAGATGCTCGCGCCGCTGCCGTAGTCGGGAGATGCGCTGTCGCGCAGGGTTATCAGTAGAACCGCGAAGAGACCCAGCCCCCCCAGGAGTGGGAACAGCAGCTTGAACACGAAGCTGTTGACACTGATGAACAGCTCGCGTCGGAAGAACCAGATGCAGGCGAAAGCGGTAAGGCTGTAGTAGAAGCAGATCATGATGCCCAGCGCATAGATGGTGTCCATCAGGGCGTTTCGGCTGAATATGTGCAACACGGCGTAGAACGTGCCGGCGAACACCCCGGCCGCCACGGTGCCGAAGGATGGAGTCAGGTAGCGCGGGTGGATGGCCGCGAACCTCGGCGGCAGCGCCTTGTAGGTCGCCATGCCGAGCATGGTGCGAGAGGACGGCAGGAACGTCGTGATCAGGCTGGCCGTACTGGATGCCAGCACCGCGAGGAACAGCAGCAGGTGCCACGGATTGCCCAGCACCGGTTCCGCGAGCGCCCCGAAGACGTTGCTGGCATTGGCATCGTTACCTAGACCCAAGCCTTCCTCGCCTACCCCGGCATACATCTGGCTGGCTGTCGCGACGATCAGGTAGGTGAGCAGAATCGAGAGCACACAGAGCAGCGCTGCGCGGCCCGGCGTCTTGTCCGAGCCCTTCGATTCCTCGTTGACGGTCAAGCAGGTGTCCCAGCCCCAGAACGCGAAGATCGATCCGGACAGCCCGGCGATGAACGCGGACAGCGACAGCCCAGCGGGGCTGAACCAGTCCCACTGGAACTCCATGCCGGTCGGCGACGACCCGGACTTGATGATCGCGAAGACAGCGAATGCGGCCAGGGTCGCCAGCTGGAACCCGACCAGAATGAACTGAACCTTCTCGGTGGTGGTGATGCCGTGGTACGCGACCCAGGTGGCGACGGTCAGGAAGAACAGACAGGTAGCGACGTTGATCCAGGGCGTCTCCCATAGGCTGCCGATCTGGGGATTCTTCAGGACGTCGCCAAGGAATCGGTAGAAGAACTCCACCGCCACTCCGGCAAGGTTCGACAGCACGATGGCGGTCGCCAGGATGGCGGCCCATCCGCCGAGCCAACCGACGTACGGGCCGAACGCCTTGGTCGTCCAGGTGAATGAGGTCCCGCAGTCCGGCATCACCTTGTTCAGTTCGCGATAGGCATAGGCGGCGAAGAACATCGGCAGGAATCCCGCGATGATGACCGTGCCCATCTTCTCGCCGGTCTGGGTGACCAGGATCCCGATGGTCGCAGTCAGCACATACGCAGGGGCGACGCAGGAGATCCCGAGGATGACGCTTCCGAGCACCCCGATGGAGTTGCGCGAAAGTCCCTTTTCCTCGAGGTCGGCCTCTGGCGCGTGGTTCAGCTGGTGTACCTCAGACATGCCGCCCCCGCCGGGTTCGCTTCGAATTTCGACTTTGCAGTACCGTACCGCTGACATGGCGGGGTAGATGGGTGTTTGCTTTGCAGGACGCAGCCCGATCGGACGGAGAGCTCAATGACTGAGGGAGTCGACGCGGCCGAAACCGGTGTCGTGGTCGGGGCCGACGGGTCCGAGCATGGAGTCGCTGCACTGAAGTGGGCGGCCGGCACCGCGGTGGCCTACGGGTTGCCGCTGACCGTTCTGCACGCCCGGCCCGATGCCGAGGCCCAGCCGATCCTTGTGCGCGAACCCGACGGAGTACTCGGGGAAGCGGTGGCGGTCGCCCGCGCCGCGCAGCCGGACCTCGAGATCCGTGCGCTGCAGATGCCCGATGCCCCGGTCCAGTCGCTGCTGGCTGCAGGGGAGAACGCCGACGTGCTGGTGCTCGGGTCGCGCGGCGTGGAGGGTTTCCGCGGGCTGCTGCTCGGCTCCACCACGATGCACGTCGCGCCCTACGCTCAATGCCCGGTGGTCGTGGTGCACTCCGGTACCGAGGGCGGTGTCCCGTTCGAGGGGTCCGCCGATTACCCGGGCAACCCGGGCCAGGTGGTGCTGGGTTACGACGGTTCGTCGGCGTCCAACCGGGCGGCGGCGTTCGCCTTCCGGCACGCGGAGGCCATCGGGTGCGGTGTGGTTGCGGTGAGCGTGGAGGCCAGCCGCGGCGAACCTGAGACCGAACAGATCGACCCGGAGAACCCCACACCCCGTTACGATAACACCGCCATACACTCCCCCGTGATACTCACCCCCAGTTCGTTCCCGGACGTGCCGGTGTCATTCGTGGCCGGGACCGGCCGGCCGGCCGAGGTACTGCTGTCCGAGGCGGTGGGCGCCGAACTGCTGGTGGTCGGCAGCCGCGGCTCCGGCGGGTTCGCCGGACTCATCATGGGCTCGGTGAGTCAGAAGGTGCTGGCCCACGCCAGCTGCCCTGTCGCGGTCCTGCATCCGGGCATTCCCGCTGAAACCGCAGCCGGGATGGCCTGACGGGCTTGGGTCCTAGTCCAGCAGGATCGACTTGACCTTCACCTCGGTGGCCGGCTTGCCGTCCTGGCCGCCGCCGGCAACGCCGGCCTCGGCGATCTTGTCCAGAGTGGCCAGCCCGGTGGAGTCGATCGTGCCGAACACCGTGTAGTTCGGCGGCAACTTCGAATCCTGGTAGACGAGGAAGAACTGGCTGCCATTCGTGTTCGGCCCGGCGTTGGCCATCGCCAGCGAACCGCGCGGATAGAGCACCGGCTTCTGCAGCGCCGGATCACCCTTCGGGTACTGGTTGGTCGGATACTCGTTGGCGAATGAGTAACCGGGGCCGCCGGATCCGCTGGCGGTGGGATCGCCGCACTGAAGTACGCCCAAGCCGGGGGCTGTGGTCAGCCGGTGGCAGACGGTGTCGTCGAAAAAGCCCTTCTGGGCCAGGCTGGCGAAGCTGTTGACCGTGCACGGCGCCTCGGCGTTATTGAGGACCAACCCGATGTTGCCCTGGTCGGTGGCCATCGAGACGCTGATCGACGCCGGGTCGGTGGGCACCTTTCCAGTATTGGGCGGGGCGACGTCCCTGGACTTCGGTTCTGTCGCCGGGTACTGGCAGTTGGCGCCTAGGTCGGCCGGCGCCTTGAAGGCCGGCAGCTGGTCGGGGCCACCGCGCACCAGCTCGGTGGGTGTCGACGGACCTGCCGGCGCCGCCGAAGTGCTCGAGGCCGCTTCGGTGCTTCCGGGCTGATCCTTGTTGCCCTTGGTGACGAAATACGCGATGGCCGTCGCTCCGACCGCCAGGGTCAGCATCGCAGCGACAACGGTCAAGATCCGCTGCCGCCGCGCCTGCTGGGCGCGCCGCTCGAGCTGCTGCTCGAGATTCAGTCTGGCCGCTTCGCGTCGTTCTGCGTTGGTGGGCACCGCTGCTGGTCCTCCCTCTATCTTCGTCACACGGGCGTTTCAGCCGCGCAGACGAGTGTGCCAGCCCAGACTGTGAACGGGGGCATGACCCACCCGCGCCCCGCCGCAACCGCAGGATGGGAGACTGATCGGCGTGTTGCTCACCGGTTTCCCGGCCGGCATGTTGGCGTGCAATTGCTACGTGCTGGCCCAGCGTCAGGGGTCGGACGCCATCATCGTCGACCCCGGCCAGCGGGCCTTCGGGCCGTTGCGCCGGATTCTGGACGAAAACCGGTTAACCCCCGCCGCGGTTCTGCTCACTCACGGCCACATCGACCACCTGTGGTCGGCACAGAAAGTGGCCGACACCTTCGGGTGCCCGGTGTACATCCATCCCGAGGACCGGTTCATGCTGACCGACCCGATCCGAGGGTTCGGTCCGCGGATCGCGCAGATGGCGTTCGGGGTGATGTTTCGGGAGCCCAGGCAGGTGGTCGAACTCGATCATGACGGCCAGACCCTGGATCTGGGCGGAATTCCCGTGACGGTCGACCACACCCCTGGCCACACCCGCGGATCGGTGGTGTTCCGGATAGCCGGCGAGCTGGCCTTCACCGGCGACACGCTCTTCAAGCAGTCCATCGGCCGCACCGACCTGCCCGGCGGCAGCGGCCGGGACCTGCTCGGTTCGATTCTGAATAAACTGCTGGTACTGCCTGACGCGACCAAGGTCCTGCCCGGGCACGGACCGGCCTCCACCATCGGGATGGAGCGAGTAACGAACCCCTTCCTCGAGGGACTGACGCTATGAACACCTTTCAGGCCCCCAAGGGCGTGCCCGACTACCTACCCCCGGAGTCCGCGGAGTTCGTCGCCGTGCGCGACGGATTGCTGGCTGCCGCCAGGCTGGCCGGATACGGCGATATCGAGCTGCCGATTTTCGAGGACACCGCGCTGTTCGCCCGGGGGGTCGGGGAGTCCACCGACGTTGTCTCCAAGGAGATGTACACCTTCGCTGACCGCGGGGACCGGTCGGTCACATTGCGCCCGGAGGGAACCGCCGGGGTGATGCGCGCGGTGATCGAGCACGGACTGGACCGTGGCGCACTGCCGGTGAAGCTCTGTTACGCCGGGCCGTTCTTCCGCTACGAACGGCCGCAGTCCGGCCGCTACCGCCAGCTTCAGCAGGTCGGTGTGGAGGCTATCGGTGTCGACGACCCGGCGTTGGACGCCGAGGTCATCGCGATCGCGGACTCCGGATTCCGGTCACTCGGGCTGACCGGGTTCCGGCTGGAGATCACCTCCCTGGGCGATGAGACCTGCCGGCCGCAGTACCGGGAACTGTTGCAGCAGTTCCTTTTCCGCTTGGATCTCGATGAGGCAACTCGCGCGCGAGCCGAAATCAATCCGCTTCGGGTGCTCGATGACAAGCGCCCGCACATTCGAGAGATGACCGCCGACGCGCCGGTGATGCTGGACCACCTATCGGACGCCGCCAAAGCGCACTTCGACACCGTGCTGGCGCACCTGGAGGTGCTCGGGGTGCCGTATGTC
>CAZRFC010000331.1:0-4284 GCA_964598975.1 uncultured Mycobacterium sp.
TGGAACTGTGCCAGTCCCGTCGCGGCGAACTTGGCGGCATGGACTACCTGTCGCCCGAGCGGGTGGAACTGCGTTACACCATGCCCCTGGGCGAGATAATCTTCGATTTCTTCGACTCGCTGAAGTCGCGCACCCGCGGCTACGCCAGCCTGGACTACGAGGAGGCCGGCGAGCAGCAGGCCGAGTTGGTCAAGGTCGACATCCTGCTGCAGGGCGAGGCCGTCGATGCGTTTTCCGCCATCGTGCACAAGGACTCTGCGCAGGCCTACGGCAACAAGATGACCGTCAAGCTCAAGGAGCTCATCCCGCGCCAGCAGTTCGAGGTTCCGGTCCAAGCGGCGATCGGCTCGAAAATCATTGCCCGCGAGAACATTCGGGCCATCCGCAAGGACGTGCTCGCCAAGTGCTACGGCGGTGACATCACCCGTAAGCGCAAGCTGCTGGAGAAGCAGAAGGAAGGCAAGAAGCGGATGAAGACCATCGGGCGGGTCGACGTCCCCCAAGAGGCCTTTGTGGCAGCGCTGTCGACCGACGCGGCCGGCGACAAGGCCGGCGACAAGTCACGGAAGTAGCGGCCGATTTCTTCGGGGGCGGTCGTTACGGGGCGGGTCATCGCGGCGGCACTGTGCGCAGCCTCGGTCATAGGCTGCGATATCAGGGTCGACGGCGATGCGGTTCCCCAGCGGGCGCTCAGCCTGCCGCAGGTGCTGCCCAGTGCCGAGCAGGTCGCCCAGGCAGTCGGAAATCCGCTCGACCCGGCCGGCCCGCCCATGGTCGGGGGGATAGCACTGCTGCCCAACGGTTTCCGCGACAGCACGGATGTCTCACCGCTGGACTGCCTCGGGCCCGCCACACCGTTGATGCGAGTTGTCTACGAGCGCGGTGACGTCCGGAAAGTGGCACTGCAGGACTTCAGCAGATACGGCGAAGGCCTGACCGTCTCCAGTGCGCACACCGGCGTGGTGGAGTTCGGCTCCGAGGCCGAGGCGGGACGGATGTTCGAGAGCTTCGCCGCGCAGTGGCGGTCCTGCGCCGGGACTCAGGTCAACGTGCATGTCACCCCCAAGTCCTCGCTGGACTGGACGGTCACCGATGTGCGGGAGTCCGACGGGATTCTTTCGACGACGGTGCTCAACGGCGATACCGAAGAGGATCCGGGGTTCCCGACCGAACACGCCGTGGGCCTGGTCGCCAACTATCTGATCGACGTCGACGTGGCCGTCACCGACGGTGAGCCGTCCCGGCGGGTGGCCAGCGGGCGGGCCGCTGAACTGGTCCGGATGATCCGCGGAAACATCAACCGCTCCCGCTGATCTCGCACCCCGCCGGGGGAGTCAGTTAGGGGCATTCGCCGGTTGGAACACCCCGGTGCCGTCGGCCTGCTCCTCTGCCCGGATCACGTGCACCACGGCGTTGATCAGCGCCAGATGGGTGAAGGCCTGCGGGAAGTTTCCCAGGTGCCGGCCGGTCGAGGGTTCGATCTCCTCGGCGTAGAGATGCAGTGGGCTGGCGAAGGAAAGCAGCTTTTCGCACAGGTGCCGGGCCCGGCTCACCTCGCCGATCTCCACCAGTGCGGAGACCAGCCAGAACGAACAGATGGTGAAGGCGCCCTCCTCGCCGGACAGGCCGTCGTCGGTCTCCTCCACCCGATAGCGCAACACCAGGCCGTCCTCGGTGAGCTCATCGGCGATGGCCAGTACCGTGGCCCGCACCCGCGGGTCGTCCGGCGGCAGGAACCGCACCAGTGGCACCAGCAGCAGTGAGGCGTCCAGCGCGTCGTTGCCGTAGCGCTGGGTCAGAACTCCCCGGGAGTCCACCCCGTTGGCCAGGATGTCGGCCTTGATCTCATCGGCGATCACCCGCCACTGCTCGGCGTAGCTTCGGGCGCCCTGCAATTCGGCGAGCTTCGCTCCGCGGTCCAGGGCCACCCAGCACATCACCTTCGAAGAGGTGAAGTGCTGCGGTTCCCCGCGTACCTCCCAGATGCCGCGATCGGGTTCGCGCCAGTGTTTGATGGCTTCCTCGACCTGCTCCTTGAGCACCGGCCACAGTTGGTCGGAAATGTTCTCCCGGGACTTGCAGTGCAGGTACACCGAATCGAGCATGGTGCCCCAGATGTCGTGCTGGCGCTGGTTGAAAGCCCCGTTGCCGATCCGCACCGGCCGCGCACCGTCGTAACCGGAGAGGTGGTTGAGTTCCTCCTCGACCAGTTCGCGCTCCCCGCCGACGCCGTACATCACCTGCAACGGTTGGCGCTCACCGTTATTGGCTCCCGAGACATCGGCGATGAAGGAGAAGAAGTCGTCGGCCTCACGGTCCAGGCCGAGTGTGTATAGGCCCCACAGCGCGAAGGTGGAATCCCGCACCCAGGCGTAGCGGTAGTCCCAATTGCGTTCGCCGCGTGGGGTTTCCGGAAGCGAGGTGGTGCTGGCGGCAAGCAGCGCCCCGGTGGGGGAGTAGGCCAGGCCCTTCAGGGTCAACGCGCTGCGCTGGAGGTAGGCCCGCCAGGGGTGATCGGGAAAGTGGCCGACGTTGATCCACTGTCGCCACGCCTCGGCGGTCTGCCACATCTTGTTGGTGGCCTCTTCGTAGGTCTGCGGCGACGGGTGCTTGGACCAGGACAGCGCGACGAAGACGTTGTCGCCTTCCTTGAGGCGGGTCCGGGCGCGGGCCTCCCGGCCCTCCAGGCCGATCCGCAGGTTGGTGGTCAGGCGCATCGTCGGATGGGCGTCGGGGTCGGTACGCGCCCGCGCGATGGCCTCCCCGTAGGCGTTGGACGAGTACTCCCAGGCCGCGGTGATCCGGCCGTAGTCGAAGGCCGGCTCGCAGTTCATCACCAGTTCGACGGTCCCGCTCACACAACGGACCGTGCGAAGCAGGATGTGTTCGGCGTCCCAGTCCATCGGGGTGCGGCGGTGTGTCCGGGAGCGGGCGTCGACATCGTGCCAGGGTCCCATCACCAGCGCGTCGCGGACGATGACCCACCCGGTCGGGGTCTGCCAGGTGGTTTCCATGATCAGGCTGCCGGGAAGGTAGCGGCGGGCGGCGGGCACCGAGACGCCGTAGGGGCCCAGCCGGAAGTGGCCGGCCCCACGGTCGAGGATCGATCCGAACACGCTGGGCGAATCCGGGCGGGGCACGCACATCCACTCGACGGACCCGGCCGCGGAGACCAGACAGGTGTTCTCGCAGTCCGACAGAAATGCGTAGTCGGCGATCGGTGGAAACTGGCTGCGCATCGTGCCCGCATGGTGATCGGGCAACGGCCGGGTGACATTCAGCGGAGTGGCCAGCGAACTGGCGGTGTCCCGGCTTTCCTGGCCCCGGTGGCCGTTGACGTCCTCACCTGCTGGTTGTGCCTTCAGAACCATCCCGCCATCATGGTCGCCGCTGCGTCCGCCGTCCACCGATCCGGCGAGATGGGTGCCACAGATAGGGTGACGGTCGTGGACGGATTCCTCAGCTGGTGGGACAGCTTCGAACTGTGGCTGTCCGGGCTGGGCTTCGTGCCGCAGACCCTGATCGTGATGCCGGTCGTGCTGGTGCTCGCCTACGGCATCGCCGTAGCGATCGACGCGGTTCTCGGCGGCGGCATCCGGATGGTCCGTAGTCTCCGTGGCAAAAATGTCGAAAGTGGGTCGCACCGATGAATGGCATGCCGCGTTCCCGGGTGACTCTCGCGTTGGTCGCGTTGCTGGTCTTGGTTGTGGTGGTCTGGCTGCTCAACCGATGAGAGGGGCCCTGCGGACGGCTCTCTGTTAGGCTGCCAGCCATGCGTACGGTGAATGCTGCTGACCTCACCGCTACCTGCTGTTGTCGCTGACCCTCCCTGCCCGTTGGAGTTTGGTGGTGACCATGGCATTCCGCATGTCAACCCCTCGTCTGCGGGCGTGTTCACTCCGGTAACCCGCAACGAGAAAGGCACTGTCCTATGTTTGCCCAGTCCGCGCGCCGCTGGCGCACAGCCACCGCACTTGCCGCGACCGTCGCCGTGATCGCCGGCTGCGGCGGTGGCGCCAGCGACGTCGCCGGGGAGGGGTCCGGCGACGCCGACACCACCCTGACGCTGGTGGCCTACGCCGTGCCCGAGCCGGGCTGGAGCAAGGTCATCCCCGCTTTCACCGAAACCCCGGAGGGCAAGGGCGTTGCCGTGACGACGTCCTACGGCGCTTCCGGCGACCAGTCCCGCTCGGTGGTGGACGGCAAACCAGCCGACCTGGTCAACTTCTCCGTCGAACCGGACGTCACCCGGCTGGTCAAGGCGGGCAAGGTCACCCCGGAATG
>CAZRFC010000331.1:4294-5035 GCA_964598975.1 uncultured Mycobacterium sp.
CGGAATGGAACGCCGACGTCACCAAGGGCATCCCGTTCGGATCGGTGGTCTCCCTGGTGGTCCGAAAGGGAAACCCGAAGAACATCAAGGACTGGGACGACCTGCTTGCACCCGGTATCGAGGTGGTCACGCCAAGCCCGCTGAGTTCGGGATCGGCCAAGTGGAACCTATTGGCGCCCTACGCGGCCAAGAGCGACGGCGGCAAGGACCGGCAGGCCGGCCTGGACTTCGTCGGCAAACTGGTCGCCGAGCACGTCAAGACCCGCCCCGGTTCCGGCCGGGAAGCCACCGACGTCTTCCTGCAGGGCACCGGGGACGTGCTGATCAGCTACGAGAATGAAGCCATCAATATCGAGCGTCAGGGCAAAGAGGTCGAGCACGTTAACCCGCCGCAGACCTTCAAGATCGAGAATCCGGTGGCCGTTGTCTCCGGCGGCGCCCACGTCGAGAAGGCCACCGCGCTGAAGAACTTCCTGTACACCGCCGAGGGCCAGAAGATCTGGGCTCAGGCCGGCTTCCGGCCGGTTGATCCCGCGGTGGCCGCCGAGTTCGCCAAGGATTTCCCGGTCCCGCAGAAGCTGTGGACCATCGCCGATCTCGGCGGCTGGACCGAGGTCGACGCAGCCTTGTTCGACAAGGACAACGGGGCGATCACCACCATCTACAAGAAGGCGACCGGATGACGGCAGTCGCCGAATTCCAGACGGTGCGAAGTGCCCGCCGGCGAAGCTCCACTCCGGC
>CAZRFC010000332.1:0-1875 GCA_964598975.1 uncultured Mycobacterium sp.
CCGGTCGGATGCCGAGGGGTTAGTGACGCTGAACTTCCCGGTCAGTGACAGGGGAGAGGGAGACACCCGCGCCAACGCTCTCGGTGCCGTCTCGGTCAAGGTCGACCCGGACCAGGCGGTGTCCACGCTGACGAAGGTCCGTGCCGACATCAAAGCGAGCCTGTCTGGCGCCAAAGACGAGAACAAGGACCTCTTCGCCGCCCTCGCGCTCGCGCCGTTCATGCCGAAACGGCTGGTTCGGCGGCTCGAGGGTATGGCGCTGGGAGCCGGCTACCCGGTTGGCTGCACCAACATGGGCGACGTCCCTCCCGTCCTGCTTCGCCTCGACGGCACTGAGGCATCGTTGTTCTTCGCCCGGTCCCCGATCGAATGGCCCGTCACGCCGCAAATCCTGGACAAGATGGGTGGATTGCTGGTCATCGGATCCGCTCGGGTCAGCGGCAAGGTCATTCTGGCGGTCAGCGGCTGGCAGGTCGGGGGGACCAACACCGAAGGGGAACTCGCTGAGAATGTGCTGCGGGCGCTGTCGGATTTCGATCTGACCGGAACCTGGTTCTAGGTCGCGTTCGGGTGTGACCGACCCGTGACGCTCGCCACGCAGGTTTAGCATCCCCAGACTGTTAGTTCTACTATGTAGCGGTGATGGTCGCGGGGTCTCACCAGGGTGATCCGGGGTGCACAGCATGAGCGTGGACAGCCCCGAAGCGCTGGTGCCAGACGAAGAGATTCCCCCCGGCGTCGCATCTGCGCCGGAAGAGCAACCCAAGCTCACCCGCCGCGAGAAGCGCCGCGCCAAGGTCGCCACCAAGGAAAAGGCCGCGATCGAGAAGGCTGCGAGAAAAGATACGGGGGGCAGACGTCGCCGTCGGACCCTGGGCTACTGGCTGATGCGCCTGCTGCGCAAGATGTGGATGCCCCTGGTGATTCTCGCGGTCGTAGCGGTGGCCGCGTTCACCGTTGACCGCCTGCACGGGGTGTTCGGCAAGACCGAGACCACCCGGCCGGGTAGCGGCTTGGCCAACGACCCGGAACCGTTCAACCCCAAGTCGGTGGTCTACGAGGTGTTCGGTCCGCCGGGGGCCACCGCCACCATCAACTACCTCGACCTCGACGCCGAGCCCCAGATCCAACGAGACGCCACCCTGCCCTGGTCGTTGACGCTGACCACCACCGCGCCGGCGGCGGCGGGCAACATCGTCGCGCAGGGCTACAGCGACTCCATCGGCTGCCGGATCACCGTGGACGGCGTGGTCAAGGACGAGCGCTGGTCGAACGGCGTTGCCGCCCAGACCTTCTGCATCGTCAAGTCCGGATGATCACACTGCCGAAATCCTGGCACCCGGCCGCCGCCGAGCCGCCCAGCCGCAAACGCCCGCACATCGCCCACCTCATCCGCCTGCTGGCCATTCCCATCATCCTGGCGTGGCTGGCGCTGGCCGCCTACACCAACGTCGCGGTGCCGCAGATCGAAGTAGTCGGTCAGGAACGTTCCGTGTCGATGGCGGCCGAGGATGCACCCTCGACCATTGCGATGAACCGCATCGGCAAGGTATTCGAGGAGTTCGATTCCAATACCGCGGTCATGATCGTCCTCGAAGGCGATCAGCCGTTGGGCGAGGCAGCGCACCGCTACTACGATGAGATCGTCGTCAGGCTCAACGCCGATACCAGGCACGTCGAGCACGTCCAGGACTTCTGGAGCGACCCGCTGACCGCGGCCGGTTCACAGAGTGCCGACGGCAAAGCCGCTTACGTTCAGGTTTATCTGGCCGGCAACATGGGCGAGGGGCTGGCCAACGAATCGGTCGAAGCGACGAAGAAAATCGTCGAGAGCGTGCCCGCGCCGGCGGGAGTCAAGGCTTACGTCACCGGGCC
>CAZRFC010000332.1:1885-5035 GCA_964598975.1 uncultured Mycobacterium sp.
CCGTCGGCCCTCATCGCAGACACCCACATCGCCGGCGACCGCAGCCTGCGTCTGATCACCCTGCTCACCTTCGGCGTCATCACGGTGATGCTGCTGTTCGTCTACCGCTCGGTGGTCACGGTCCTGCTGGCGCTGTTGATGGTGTTCCTGGGTCTGGCGGTGGCCCGCGGCGTGGTGGCTTTTGCCGGCCACCACCAATTCATCGGGTTGTCGACCTTCGCGGTGAATCTGCTCACCATGATGGCCATCGCCGCGGGCACCGACTACGTCATCTTCCTCTTCGGGCGTTACCAGGAGGCCCGCGGCAGGGGGGTGGGCAAGCAGTCCGCCTACTACGAGATGTTCCACGGAACAGCCCACGTCATCCTAGGGTCCGGCCTCACCATCGCCGGGGCGATGGCCTGTCTGCACTTCACCCGGCTGCCGACGTTCCAGACGCTCGGGATCCCGCTGTTCATCGGGATGCTCGTGGTGGTGTTCGCGGCACTCACTCTGGGACCGGCGGTGGTCAGTGTTGCCAGTTCGCTAGGCGCGCTGGAACCCAAGCGCGCCATGCGAATCCGGTTCTGGAGGCGGTTGGGCACCGCAGTGGTCCGTTGGCCCGGTCCGATCCTGGTTGCCACGATCGCGTTGTGCCTGGTGGGCCTGTTGGCGCTGCCGGGCTACCGCACCGACTACAACGATCGGCACTATCTGCCTGCCGACATCCCGGCAGCGGAGGGTTTCGCCGCCGCCGAGCGGCACTTCCCGGCCGCCCGGCTCAGCCCGGAACTGCTGATGCTGGAAGCCGATCACGATATGCGCAACTCGGCTGACTTCCTGGTGATCGAGCGGGTCGCCAAGGCGATTTTCCGTGAACCCGGCATTGGCCGCGTCCAGACCATCACCCGCCCGCTCGGGACCCCGGTGGAGCACAGCTCGATCCCCTTCATGCTCGGCATGCAGGGCACCCTCCAACAGTTGAACATGTCCTATCTGCAGGACCGCATGGACGACATGTTGCGAATGGGCGATGACATGCAGGCCAGCATCGACAACATGCAGAAGATGTACGACCTGATGGGCCAGCTCAACGAGACCACCCACTCGATGGTCGGCAAGATGAACCTGACCTACGAGGACATCAAGGATCTGCGCGACAACATCGCCGATTTCGACGACTTCTTCCGGCCCATGCGCAACTACTTCTATTGGGAGCCGCACTGTTTCGACATCCCGGTGTGCTGGGCGATCCGGTCGGTCTTCGACACGATGGACGGCATCGACGCCACCAGCGACGACCTCAAGATGCTGCTACCCAGCCTGAATCAGCTTGATGCGCTGACCACCCAGTTGCGCACCCTGATGCCGCCGATGATCGCGATCATGCAGTCCATGAAGACCATGCAGCTGACCATGCAGAGCACCCAGGCCGGGATGTATGACCAGATGCAGGAGATGCAGGAAAACCAGAACGCGATGGGGAAGGCCTTCGACAAGGCCAAGAATGACGACACGTTCTATCTACCGCCGGAGGTCTTCGAAAACCCGGACTTCAAACGCGGGATGAAGATGTTCTTGTCGCCGGATGGAAAAGCGGTGCGGTTCATCATCTCTCACGAGGGTGATCCGATGTCCCCCGAGGGGCTGACCCACGTCGACGCCATCAAGAATGCGGCCTTCGAAGCGATCAAGGGGACACCGCTGGAGGGTTCGCGCATCTACCTGGCCGGAATCGCGACCAGCTTCAAGGACATGCAGGATGGCGCGGACTACGACCTACTGATCGCCGGGGTTGCCGCCCTCAGCCTGATCTTCGTCATCATGCTCGTACTGACCCGCAGCGTCGTCGCCGCCGCGGTGATCGTCGGTACGGTGTTGGTGTCGCTGGGCACCTCGTTCGGTCTGTCGATCCTGATCTGGCAGCACATCTTCGGGCGTCCGCTGCACTGGATGGTGCTGGCTATGTCGGTCATCATCCTGTTGGCCGTGGGTTCCGACTACAACCTGCTTCTGGTGTCGCGGTTCAAGGAGGAAATCCACGCTGGGCTGCGGACCGGCATCATCCGGGCAATGGCCGGCACCGGTTCGGTGGTCACCTCGGCCGGTATGGTCTTCGCGATGACGATGGCGGCGATGGGATTCAGCGAGCTGAAGATTCTCGCCCAGGTCGGCACCACCATCGGCCTGGGTCTGCTGTTCGACACCCTGGTGATCCGGTCATTCATGACGCCGTCGATCGCCGCCCTGCTGGGCCGGTGGTTCTGGTGGCCGCAAGTTGTTCGCCAGCGGCCGATGCCGCAAGCCTGGCCATCGGCCGCCACCCCGTCGAATGAGCCGCTGCAGGGTTCCCCGGTCAACGCGTAGAGAGAGACGAAAGACCCGGTACGAGGCGGATGCCCCGTACCGGATCTTTCGTTGTTCGATGCTGTTAGGCCTTGCGGCCCTTCATGATCGCGCCGACGATGGCGGTAAGCACGGCGCCGCCGATTCCGCCGCCGCCGAGCCCGCCGAGCAGGCTCGCGACGTCGAAACCGCCGCCACCTCCGCCGCCGATGATGTTGGTGAGCGCACCGCCGCCGAGGAGACCACCGAGAGCGCCGGTGATGCTATTCCCACCGACGCCCAGGCTGTTCTTGGCTGCACCGGCGGCGTTACCGCCGAGTGCTCCGCCCAGGGCTCCGAGTAGCCAGGCTTCCATCTACCTCTCCTTCGTCTTGGAATTGAGGACTGAGATCAGGTCCTGATCACTCCTGCAGGTGATCCGGCGTCAAGTCGCTCTTGTCAGCGCGGCTCTCCTGGTCATCACCGACCGCGTTGTTCTCGTAGGTGACCTTGATGGTGGTCTCCGCCGGAGTGTGGGTCTCGTATTTGATCACCGTCTCGGGCTCGTGGTGAACGGCCTGATGGATCTCGGCCTTAACCTCGCGGACCTCTTCCTTGATCTCCGCCTTGACTTCGCGAATCTCCTCGCGGATGTGCTCGACCGGCCGAACGAGCGGCTTGGGGGCCGGCGGCGGCGGGGGAGGCGTCGGAGCCTTGACAACCGGCTTGGGGGCCGGCGGCGGCGGGGGAGGCGTCGGAGCCTTGACGACCGGCTTGGGGGCCGGCGGTGCCACCGGCTTGACCGGGGCCGGACGCGGGGCGGGCGGAGGCGTGACGACCTTCTTG
>CAZRFC010000333.1:0-4114 GCA_964598975.1 uncultured Mycobacterium sp.
GATCACCACGACCTTGCCGGCGAAGTCGCTCAGCGAGATGGTGCGTGAAGTGTCCGGATGGACTCTGGTGGAACAGCGTGACTTCCCCTGGGTGCGCAGGATCTATGGCCGCGACGCCGACCTGATCCGGCAGCGTTTCGTGGCCGACGCCGGAAATCCCCGGTGGGACAAACTGTCCCGGCCCCGCACGGTGATCGTGGACACCACCACCACCTACCGGCCGTTCGCGCTGGAGGCCTATCCGGCCACGGTGATGTACGACCAAGCGTCGGCCCGGATCAGTGATCCCCTCCCGATCGACCTCGGGCATGGCATCGACGGATCCCTGATCACCATCATCGACGACAAACGTCTGCTGACCTACAACGTGCTGTCCTGGGTTTGGCGCAATGAAGGGGCCGCGCAACGGGTGATGATCGCCACCGTCGACAACCACGACGACAGCAAAGTCTTCCCGGATCCCAACGGTGGTCTGTTGCCCACGCTGCGAACCATGTTCTCGGTGTTCTTCCGGGGCAACCAGGCCATCTGGGACAGCGACCCCGCCTACAAAGACCTCGACCTGCTGAGCAGTTTCGGCCGGGCACTGGTCGACGCGCAACTGGAGCGTGCGGGGTTGAGGCCATGATTTCCGTTGTCAGCCAGGAAGATCGGGACCGCGCACTGTATCGGGCGGTCAACCAGTTGCGGGAGCAGGACCCGGTGCGCTCGGCCGCCGTCGCCGTCGTGGGATGGCAGCGCGTGGCGGTCTGGACGTTGGCCGCGGTGATCGTCGGCTTCGGGGTGCTGTACCCGCTGAACACCGCCGTCGTGCTGATCGCGCTGTGCACCCTGGCCTATCTGCTGACCATGATCGACCGGGTGCTGATCTTCCGGCAGGGCCTGGCCTACCGGGCCATCGTGATCTCCGACGAGGAAGCACGCGGGATTCCCGACGCCGAGTTGCCGCGCTACACGATCCTGGTCCCCGCCTACAACGAACCGGAAGTCGTCGGGGACCTCCTCTCGGCGATGAACCGACTGGAGTACCCGGCCGACAAGGTCGAGATCCTGCTGCTGCTCGAGGAAGACGACGCGGTGACCATCGCCGCCGCGGGCGAATGTGAGAATTCCGAGACCGTCACCATCGTGCTGGTCCCGCCCGGCGAACCCCGCACCAAACCGAAGGCGTGCAACTACGGTCTGCAATTCGCCACCGGCGAGATCGTCACCATCTACGACGCCGAGGACGAACCCGAACCGCTGCAACTGCGCCGCGTGGTGGCCGCCTTCGCCCGCACGCCCCGGGAAGTGGTGTGCGTGCAATCCAAGCTGGCCTATCACAACTCCCACCAGAACCTGCTGACCGGCTGGTTCACCGCGGAGTACAACCTGTGGTTCGGGTACCTGCTGCCGGGAATGATGCGCACCGCCTCACCGAGCCCGTTGGGCGGCACCGCCAATCACCTACGCCGGACGGGCCTGGAGGAGATCGGCGCCTGGGATCCGTTCAACGTCACCGAAGACGCGGACCTCGGTCTGCGCATCCACGCCCTCGGCTACCGCACGGCCGTGCTGGACTCCACGACGTTGGAAGAGGCCAACAGCGATCCCATCAACTGGATCCGGCAACGGTCGCGGTGGTACAAGGGCTACCTGCAGACCTGGCTGGTGCACATCCGCCGGCCGGTCCAGATGTGGAAGTCGGTGGGCCCGCGGTCCTTCCTCAGGCTGACACTCATCCTGGCCGGGACGCCCATCATCGCGGTTCTCAACCTGTTGTTCTGGCTCATCACGTTGCTGTGGTTCCTCGGTCAACCCGCGGTCGTGGGAGCGGTCTTCCCCTGGTTCGTCTACTTTCCGGCCCTCGTCGCGCTCATCATCGGCAACGGCGTCACGCTGTACATGAACCTGCTCGCCCTGCGTGAGGACGACCGCGCCGACCTGATCGTGCCGGCGCTGACCGTCTCGGCGTTCTTCGTGATGATGAGCGTCGCCGCCGCCAAGGGCGTCTACCAGCTGATCCGAAATCCGTCGTACTGGGAGAAGACCTTTCACGGGCTGGCTGCGCGGCCCGACGGATCATGACCCGCCTGTCGAACCGGCGGGTCAAGGCGATCCTGTTCCTCGCCTCGGCGACGATCTACCTCGGGGTCGGCTATTGGCTGGAAGTCGGCCACGGCTTCATCATGGGTGACACGCTGGCCCGGGTGGCGGCCTCCCAAAGCGTACTGTTCAGCCGCGAACCCCATTTGGCCGCAATCGGTTTCATCTTCACGCCGTTGACGGCCATGCTGCAGGTGCCGTTGATCGCGGCGTCCCCGGTGTTCCCAGTGCTGGCCGAGCGGGCACTGTCGGCCACCATCATGTCCGCGCTGTTCATGGCCGGGGCCGTGGTGCAGGTGTTCTCGATCGGCGCCGACCGTGGCTTACCCCGCCGGTACAGCGTCACCATCGCCACGCTGTTCGGCCTGCACCCGATGATCGTCTTCTACGGATCGAACGGGATGAGTGAGGCGCCGTTCGTGTTCTTCATGACCTGGGCGGTGCGCCGGCTCATCCTCTGGATGGTCGACGACGACGTCCACAACCTGATCGTCGCCGGCGGAATCGCCATGGGCCTGGCCTATCTCACCCGCTACGACGCGCTGGCCTGTATCGCGGCCGCGGGCGCCGTCGTCGCGGTCACCACCTTTCGGCGCGCTCCCGGATTTCCGCGGATCCGCCGGGCGCTGCTCGATCTGATCATCATCAGCGGACCCGGTTTGCTCGCCTTCGCCGGTTGGGCCATCGCAAGCTGGCTGATCACCGGGGAAGGCTTCGCGCAGTTCACCTCCGAATACGGCAACAGGGCGATCCTGGCCCAATCCGGCATGACCGGCCCCGGGTTCCTGCCCGGTCTGGGCTTCGCCGCGACCTGCATCCTGCTCCTGGCTCCGGCGCTGATCCCGATCGGCGCCTGGGCCGGATTTCTCCGATGGCGCCGGCCCCGGATGTCGGTACTGGTGCCGCCGGTGGTGATCTTCGGTGCCGCACTGCTGTTCCAGTCGGTGACCTACGCATCCGGCGGCACGTTCGCGTTCCTGCGGTTCTACATCATCGCGATCCCGTTCGCGGCGACCCTGGCGCTGCTGGCCGTTCCCGACGGGGTGATGACGGCGCCGATCCGGCCGGGACGCCACGCACTCCCGGTGGCGCGGGTCCCCACCACCCGCCGCCGCGGGGGCTACGCGGGTGTCGCGGCGGTGTTCGCGGTCTGTCTCGTGGTGGGCGGGTGGGGGATGAGCCTGCCCCGTTACGCACCGCAGGAGTACGCGCTCGACGCGGTGCTGGATCCGGAGCCCGACGACGTCAGCCCGCAACGAGCCGCAGAGGATCGGATCGCCCGCACGTTCGCCACCGAACGCGCCATCGCCCACTATCTGGACGACCTGAACCTTCCCGACAGTTCGGTCGTCGCCGACACCGTCTACGGGTTCGCCATCGTCGCGGCGTCCCGCAAACCCAAGATGTTCGTGCTGCCGTCGGACCCGGATTACGTCCGCATCCTCAACGACCCCTCGAACCGCGGAGCGAAGTACCTGCTCGCGGTACCGCCGACCGGTCGCGGCGCATCCGACACCCTGAATCGGCGCTACCCGACCCTCTACGACAACGGAGCCGACATCGCCACGCTGGCGCTGGAAGTCCCCAATGACGGCGAAGGACAACCGAACTGGCGGATCTACCGGGTCAACGAACCGGGCCCGAGCCGGTAACGTCGCCTGCATGGCCCCCGAGTTCGCCGGCAAGATCGCCCTGGACATCCGTGACTCCCAACCGGACTGGGGGCCGTTCGCCGCGCCCACCGCTCCGGAGAACGCGCCCAACGTGCTCTACGTGGTGTGGGACGACGTCGGCATCGCCACCTGGGACTGCTTCGGCGGTCTGGTCGAGATGCCGGCGATGAGCCGGATCGCCGAGCGCGGGGTCCGGCTCACCCAGTTCCACACCACCGCCCTGTGCTCGCCCACCCGGGCCGCGCTGCTCACCGGACGCAACCCCACCAGCGTCGGAATGGCCACCGTCGAGGAGTTCACCGACGGCTTCCCCAACTGCAGCGGACGCATTCCCGACGACGCCGCCCTGCTCTCGG